>CALXYN010000060.1 GCA_944392975.1 uncultured Spirochaetaceae bacterium
ACTATTATTGTAAAGCATTATCCAGAGGTAATCCATGATTGAAGTATTATCAAAAAGCATATTCCATCTCTCAACAGACAACACGAGTTATATCATACGAATTCTGGAGACAGGCCACGCAGAACATATCTATTACGGGAAAAGGCTGCATAACGCAGCTCTGGCAGTCTCCGGCATGAGCGAGAAACGTTATGCAAGAGCAGGAATGGGCACATATACAGACAGGGATTTCACGACTCTTGTGCTGGATGATGCAAAGCTGGAATTCTCTGCAGAAGGTCGTGGAGACTACCGTACTCCACTAATTGCAGTTTCAATCGGCAAGGATGGAGAGAGAACGCTTGATCTGAAATATGCAGGGAATACCGTATCAAAAGGAACGATGAAAATAAAAGGCCTTCCGCTGCCACAGGCGAAAGATCCCTACAACAAGGCAGAAACGCTTTGCCTTAATTTCATTGATGCAACAAGGCATGTGGAACTGATACTCGTATACACAGTATTCCCATCCACAGATACCATCACTCGCAGAAGTTATATCAGGAACAATTCAGAAGACCGTGTTACTGTCAGGGCAATAGCCTCCTCTCAGCTCGATTTCAGAGAGACAGGCATGAGCATTATCACACTCAACGGAACATGGGGAAGAGAGTTTGAAAAAAGAACAACAGTCCTGAATACAGGAACATTCATTTCAGAAAGCAGACGCCTCACATCCTCTGCAGAAGCAAATCCGGGATTTATACTATCAAGAAACGATGGAAGCGCATATGCGATGAATCTCATTTACTCAGGACCGCACAGAACATCAATATCTGTCACTGAACATGGCATGACCCATCTTGTATGGGGTATAAATCCCGATATGTTCTCCTGGGTACTCGAAAGCAAAGAGGGATTTGAAACTCCGGAAGCTGTGATGACATTCTCTGAAAAAGGCATAGAAGATGCGGGAGACAGAATAAAAAGATTTATCACCACATCCGTTCTGCGCTCTTCCTGGAAAGAAAGAATGCGTCCTTTGATGCTGGATACATGGGAAGCTGTCAGGTACTCAGTCAAGGAAAACAAGCTGGAAGAGATGGCAAAAGCCGCAGAGGCTATGGGATGTGAGGGAATTCTTCTGAATGATGGATGGTTTGGGGCAAGGAACAATGACAGGACAAGTCTTGGTGACTGGCATGTGAATACCCAGAAAATGCCATCTGGCCTGACAGAACTTGCAGACTCAATACACCGCAGAGGGCTGTTGTTCGGTCTCTGGTTTGAACCGGAAGCTATCAGCACGAAATCAATGATTTATAAAGCACATCCGGAGTGGATAATCGGACGGGACGGAGAGACAAATGCAGAAGGCCGGCATGAGGAGCTTCTTGATCTTACTCGCTTCGATGTACAGGACTGGATTGTAACCACCATCGTCAGACTGGCAAATCTTGTCCGTCTTGATTTCCTTCGCTGGGATATGAATAGACACTACTCCGACCTCTATACACTGACGGGTATACGTGACTATGGAATGTATGCACATGAGTACACATCAGCATTGTATAAAATACTCTCGGACATCGGTGAAAGATGCCCGGATATGTACATCGAAACTACTGCCGGAGGTGGTGCCAGATTCGATCTAGGCATGCTGAGTGTTTCCGCATCAATCATCCCGAGCTGCGTATCAGACCCTATTGAAAGAGCCAGAATGATGGCAAGTGCTTCACTGATGTATCCTCAGACTGTAATCGGTACCGTTGTCTCCCCTTCTCCAAACTGGGCTACAAGAAGGATTGTAGACAGGGAAACACGTTTTAATATCGCCATCTTCGGAGTACTTTCATATTCAATGGACCCAACAACATTCTCGGGAAGTGAGATGAAAGCCTTCAAAGAACAGATTGAATTCTACAAGGCTTTCCGCCTTTTCCTGGAAACAGGACGCTTCAGAGTCATTGAAGATAGCAATCGTCTGATCTGGTCGGTTTCAGATGAAGACAGATCTACAATACTGGTGCTATATCTGCAGAAGGCAATAAGACCGAACACGACTGCAGAGGTCTTGAGAGTGCCGGATGCCAATGAAAGCTACAATTACAGAGTTTTTTCAAGAAGTCATATACTTCCGGAAAGAGAAGTCTATGCATATCCTGAAGAATCTGAATGCTATGAGATTCCAGGAGACGCATTGAAATGGGGTGGCATTTCGATGGTTGAGCAGATATCAGGAATCGGACACCACGAAGGAATGCGTATGCTCGGAGACTATTCTTCAAGGCTCTACATCATCAGGAGGATTGAAAAGTGAACAACATCGTCATAGCAGGAGCAGGAACATTTGGCACTGCAGTAGCAGAACGCCTTGCATGGAATATAAACAACAGAGTCGTAATTCACACAATTGAGAAAGATGTTGAACAGGAAATAAACACACACCATACAAACAGGAAATATTTTCCAACCCGTTTTCTTAACAGATATCTCTCAGCAACTTCGGATTTCTCTGTTTTCCGCGAAGCTGATGTTATTATGCTGGTAATTCCATCAAAAGCCATCGTTCCTTTCTCTGAAGAAGTGAGGAAAAATACAAAGAGAGAGCCTCTGATCATAAACCTTGCAAAAGGCATGAGTGACAGCGGTGCATTCATTACTGAAAACATTCCTTTTCAACGCACAGCAAGCATGAAAGGGCCTTCCTTTGCCATTGAGACAATAAACGGATTCCCTACATCTTTCACATTCGGAGGCAAGAAAGAAGACTATGATTATTTCCGTAAGGAAGTGCTTCCGGACACGCAATTTTCTCTCGATTACTCAAGCGACATCAGAGCTGTAGAGCTGATGAGCATTCTTAAAAACATGTATGCAATCGCAATCGGTATTGTCTCTGGAAAATTCAACAGCCCTAATGTTGATTTCCTTGTTTACACAAAAGCAGTAAATGAAATGAGAGGACTTCTGAAAATCTTCTCTTGCAGCGAGGAAACAATATTCCGCTACTGCGGTATCGGAGACCTTGGCCTCACTGCTCTCAATGATCTTTCAAGAAACAGGACACTTGGAATGCTTATCGGAAAAGGCTTTGGTTATGATCCTGATTCCAAATCATCGACAGTCGTCGAAGGATTGAGGACAGTAAAGCTCATTGGAGAGATAACGAGGGAGAAAGGGGTTGCAGATGATTTTCCGCTGGTACAGTCGCTTTATCGGCTGCTCTACGAGAATGACACCCTCAATAACTATACGCTCACAGTTCTGGGATGATCAAAGGAATATACGGCGGATATAAAGAATATCATCAGCAATAGTTGCAGAAGAATCTCCTAATCGGATCAGGGGAATGCTGCTTGAAAGGAGAGCTGCAATATGGGGATATGTTTTCGCCATAATACCCTTTCCCAGATTTGTCAGGCGTCCATCAATTCTGTCACTCAGGAAAAGCGCGGCAATTCTTTTTCCCAGAACTGAAAAAACTTCTTCGAAAAAAGAGAATGTATTTTCCCTGTCATCGTGAAGAAGCCTCAGAGGGTCAATGAGAAAAGAGATTTCAGCATCCTCAGAAGCCAGCTTTATAGCACCATCAAGGCCATCAACAGCACTTCCGACAACAGGGATGACAGCTATTGAAATACCCTTTTTCTCTGCTTCTTTCTCCACAATTTTAAGAGATGATACGAATATTCCGGAATCTCCTTCCGGCGAAAGGATTCCGACCAATGGAGAATTCAGAAGACCAGCTATCCTTATTGCGGCCATGCAATCATCTATAGCTTCGTTCCTTTCCTGATCATCCATAACTGCCAGTTTGCAATTTGAGATTCCGATAATAGAGATATCCAGATTCTCAAATGCTATTTCCGCAATCCGCTTATCACTTAGAGTTCTGTAGTTATCTGCCCACTGAAAGCACCTGGGGATATCAAGGCAAACAGTCTCCACACCAAGACAGGAAAGCTGTTCTCTCAATACCGCAGGATTTGCAGAATACAAAGCCTCAGCCATGATTCCGATTTTCATTCCATCCACACCGCGCCTCTTTCTGGGCAGTGTTCTATACCGTGGAGGGAATGCCGCAGGAACGACCTCAGATTTCTCTGGATCAAGGGAGTTTATGATGATATCTCTATCAGCACTGCCAAGCTTTCTGAATTCAGAGGGACTCATATTGCAGAATGAAGAGAATGTTCTGTTGAATTGTGAAGAAGAGGCGAAACCGCAATCTGCAATGATATCATGGATTCTTGCACTGGTATAAGAAAGCATCTGCAGCGCATATCTTATCCTCACCTTCTGCAGATAATTAACAAAAGATATTCCCATGATCTTTGTGAACTGATGAGAAAGATAGAATGGCGATATAGCAAACTTCTTGGCAATATCCTGGAGCATAAGTGGCTCCATATAATGAGTCTCAATATATTCAGAAATCGAGTACATCTTCAAATCAGGAAAACTAGGCTGCTTTTCCTCTTTATATATGTTGTAACGGACAGAGCGCATGATCTCCAGAAAAAGCACTATAGAGAGCGAATAGATTTCAAGTTGCCATCCAGATCTTTTTGCTTTCGCTGCCAGAAACAGATCATTCAACCTTTCCACAACTTTTGAAAGGTACTCCGGTGGCAGACGAAGGACGGGAGGGTCCATATCATAAAGCGCCTTGATCTTATCCATTTGGTAATTCATGCCAGGAAGAGGCAGGGAATTATAATTGATGATGATTCTCCGCTGCTTTGCTGAACGTTTTGGATAAATAGACATATGAAGCATCTGCGGTCTGAGAAAAACTATGTCGCCTTTATGGAGCTGCAGATAACGGCCATTGATGAGGTGCGCAGCTTCATCTTCCAGGGCAATAAAGACCTCAAAGAAATCATGGTAATGCTGATTTGCCATGTTCATCGGATAGGAGCGGCTACTATAATCCACAAGAAAAAACAGTGGATCTGAATCATTGTTCAGCCTGATGGAAAAGCCTTCTTCAAAATATAGTAAGTCCATAAGGTCTGCCATGGATATGATAATAAGCAAATTACGCCATTGAGTGAAGATAAGACAGCAAGAAGTGTGCAGAAAATAACATTTTCTACGATATACTGGTGTTCCGGAGGAAAAGATGAACTGGCACATCTCAGAGCTGGAACATGGGTATATAACCCGTTATCTCATAACGGAACACAGAAGCAAAGCCGTCAAAGGCAAACCTGTTGCAATCAAAGAAGAATCGAATGTCTGGATTGGTTCAACAGCGGCTTCAACACATGAAAATCCGATCAGAGTGGATTTTCTGGAAAATATCAAGAAAAATGGGGTACAAGCTCCTGTTTTCAAAAATGCAGAACCAGAAGGAAAAGCCTTTCTGATAGACAGGGATGTTAATGTTTTATACAGGGCACCGTTCGGGGATCCTGTAATCGGGGCTTCTATTTTCTCACCCACTCCTAAATGGCTTAATATAGCTGCATACATTGTTCTGGAGGCATCAGAGGGCGGTATTTATTTATTTCACGCCTCTGTAACTGGTGGTGTATCCATTTATAAAGAGTCAGAGGAGGTATTCTCTTTCCGCCCATACAGAAGGAATGAATCCAGAGAGACTGACTTCTCGCTCAAGCTGGAAAAAGGTGACAATGTTTTTGTTCTTGAAGCCGATGAGTTTGCAGAACGCGACACAGAGATTGCAGTCACCATACAGCTGAAAGATGGACCGGGGAAACTCCTGCAGAAAGTTCCAATGGGAAACAGAAATACGGAACTCATAATGAAAGCAGAGAAAGCAATGGAAACACTTGCTTTCGACAGAAGCACATTCACGTCAGGACACATCACAATGACGATGGAGAATCCTTTCCCTGACAGGACAATCTCAGTGCATATGGAAGGTGCGACAGAGGAAAATGCGGCACTTGGGCTTATAAAAGAAACCGATGCGGTTTTCACAAACGGATCTGACAAAGCAGACCTTGGCCCTGTCGAGAATTTCCCTGTAGGTTTCCTGCGAATGGAGGTTTCTACAGAAATTGAAGGACTTTCCATCAGAACCATCAGGACATTCGAGAACTTCCCTTTCTCGTTCGAAAATAAAACAAGCAATGACTTCGATGCAAGATGCAAAGAAGCCTGGAGGTTTCTGTCACTTTATGGAGAAGGCAATGCAAACAGAGCGATGGCACTTCTTTATACAAATGGAGACAATGATGAGATTGAGAGAATACTTCGCAATCAGCTGGATTTCATAAACAAGAGAAGTGACTGTTCTGATTTCTACATCTCCTACTTTCCTTTCATGATCAGACATTTCGGAGCTTCAGGAAAGATCAGAAAAGAGACGCTGAAGGATATGGAGGAATGCCTCCTAGCCTTCCGCTACTGGCACGATGAACCGGGAGATGATGCAATGTGGTTCTGGAGTGAGAACCATGCCCTCATGTTCCATGTATCAGAGCTTATTGCAGGAGAAATGTATCCCGACAGGATATTTTCAAACAGCGGAATGACAGGCAAGGAGAAGCAGGAAAAAGCTATTTCTATGCTCCGTCCATGGTTTGAGACATTCTTCCGCGATGGATTTACAGAGTGGAACAGCCCACCCTATCTTCCCATAGATATACTTGGATTTGCCTCTCTGTATGCGCAGACTGAGAATATGGAAATGAAGAAGAATGCAGAAAAAGCACTTGAGTATGTATTCCGGCTTCTTGCCATCACATCCTATGAAGGAATCTTCAGCACGACAAGCGGCAGGACATATCTCAAGGAACTGATGGGGAATTACTCCAATTGTCCTTCATTCATCAACTGGATTGGCTATGGTATTGGAAACGAATCCCATGCAGGAAAAGGTTCTGTACCATTTCTGATGAGTGGATACAAGCCTGATGAAGGAAACCTGAAATACCACAGAATCGAGAAAGGCAAAGCACTTTCCTGGAAGTCAACACATGGCTATAAAGGATATGCAGATGTCACTGTCTACAAAACATCGGGATATCTTCTTTCTGCGGCAAACGACTTCAATCCAGGGCGACGTGGCTTCCAGGAAGATGTAATCCATGCTGTCATGGGAGCAGAAGCCCATGTATGGATTACTCATCCTGGTGAATTTGCGCTCTTTGGGCAGGCTCGTCCATCGTATTGGGCAGGATCTGGAACGCTTCCAAGGGCAAATCAATACAAAGGTTTTGCCTCTGCTATCTGGGATGTGAGCGACAAACATCCTGTCGATTTTACACATGCCTACTTTCCGGTCTTTGCATTCAAGGAAACAAGAATCGAAAACGGATGGACATTTGCAGAGAATGACAAAGGCGGACTTTTGGCAATAACAGCAGCAAATGGAATTGAACTCACAGAAGACGGTCCTAATGCAAACCGTGAGCTGATAAGTCAGGGAAAGAGAAACATCTGGATAATCCGCTGTTCAGATACATGGAAGGAAGGAAGCCTTGATGAATTTGTAAAGAAAATCATCTCTACCCCGCTTTCTTTTGACATGGAAACGCTTGGCTATCGCTTCTCGGACAAGGATTACGGGGAAATAAAAGCAAGCTGGTGTGAAAGTCTTAGCGTCAATGACAGGCAAGAAGTATATAAAGGCTTCACTCCTTATGGAGATGTCGTAATCGAAAACGCATAAAGGAACTCTATTCTATCATCATCCGGGAAAAGGACCGGATGATGGCAGAGGAACACAAGAATCATAACAACTAAAAAGTGGGAGAATTATATGAATAACGCTATCAAGGAAAAACTAGAGACTCTGATTAAAGGATTCATACCTGTGCTTTATCAGGAAGATGATCCAGATTATGTTTCCGGCAAATTCGGAAAGGATGTTGAGGACAGGGAGAAATACAGATACTGGGAATGGACTCAGGGTGTAGGTCTCTTCGGACTGTGGAAGCTCTTCGAGAAAACAAAGGATGAAAGATATCTGAACATGCTGACATCCTATTATGATGAAAGAATACGCTCAGGACTTCCCGGAAAGAACGTCAACACAATGGCACCGATTCTCACCATCGAATATCTTGGCGAGTATCTGAAGAATGACGAGTACCTCAACATTGCCAGAGAGTGGACAAGCTGGCTTTATGAAGGGGGTCTTCCAAGAACGCCGGAAGGAGGTTTCCAGCACAGGACCACTGATGATTTCAACGAGGGAGAACTCTGGGATGATACGTTGATGATGAGTGTTCTTCCTCTGGCCAACATGGGCCGTATCGATGGCAAAGATGAATACATCGAAGAATCCATCTACCAGCTTCTGCTGCATATTGAGCAGCTTGCAGATACAGCAACGGGACTCTGGTACCATGGCTACACATACAAGGACAACAACCACTTTGCAGGAGCATTCTGGGGACGGGGAAACAGCTGGGCAACAATTGCTCTTCCGCTCTTTGAAGAAATCATAAAGCTGCAGCCCGGAGTGAGACACTATGTCTCCACCGTTCTCACACGACAGGTTGCCGCAATAGAGAAACTTCAGGATAAATCTGGCTTCTGGCATACACTTCTTGATCATGAAGACTCTTATCTGGAATCAAGCTGTACCGCAGGATTCGGCTACGGAATCCTTCTGGGTATAAAACTTGGACTTCTGGATCCGAAATACAAAGAAGTTGCAAGAAAAGCGCTTCCTGCAATACTTGAAGCCATTGATGAAAATGGGGTTCTTCAGCTATGTTCCTATGGAACACCTATGGGAAGAATCAGCCAGGACTGGTATAAGGAAATTCCTATCCATCCAATGCCTTATGGACAGGCAATGGCAATGCTCTTCCTGATAGAAGCTATGGATGCAGAATTATGAAGAATAAAGGATTGTATATTGTTTCGGCCCTCCTGATGATAATCTTGGGCATAAGCGATGCACTCAGAGGTATCTTCACACCGCTTTTTACGTCGGTGTTCGGCTTTTCGATGTCACAGGTAGGGTTCATTGTCTCTGCAAGCTATCTTGGAAATCTTATCTGCCTTTTATTTGGAGGCATGATCCTGGACAGAATCGGAAGAAAGAGGGCAATGGCGCTTTTCATTATCGCTCTCGCCCTCTCCGAGCTTCTGCTACTTCTAGGACAGAACTATGCGCTTCTTCTTATCGGATTCTTCCTTGCATTGGGCATTTCCACTCTTCTTAATACCACTATCAATCTCATCTCAGATTCCTTCTCTGCAACAAAGAGCCTGATGCTGCTGAATGCTCTGTTCTTTCTACAGGGAATTGGCACATCCGGATCCCAGCTCATTCTCTCCGCCTACTCATCCTCTGTCAGTGTATGGAATGGTATCCTGATTGCGATGGCAGTCCTTCTCGTACCTCTTGCAATTGCTGTCATGAAGATGAAGAACGAAGAAGGAGGAAATGAAAAGGAAAAGGATGGAGTCAAAGAACAAGGTGTGCAGAAAACTGAATTTGGCATGATAGCCCTCATCGCGCTGACGCTTGGCCTCTATCTTATCGCGGAACATGGCATTACAAACTACATCATCATGTACGGTACGGAATTTGTAGGTGTAACAGCGGCAGCTGCAGGCTTTGCGCTCTCGCTATATTCTGCAGGCATCATGATTGGACGTCTTGTACTTGGTACTGTCGTAGATAAAATAGGAGCCGAGAAGATGCTCTTCTGCTCTCTTGTGATAGCAACAATTGCTGCTGTAATCACTTTCAGTACGGCTATACTGCCCCTGCTGCTTATTGTTGGACTTGCGATATCACTAGTCTATCCAACAACAGTATCACTTGTAAGAAAACATGCCCCTGCCACACTGGGGGCAAGGGCAACAACAATTGCGGTAAGTGCTGCCAGCATCCTTGATGTCATCTTCAATGCTGTCTTTGGAAAAGCAATAGATTCATTTGGCTATGGATCATCAATGCCTGCACTATCCATTGCGCTAGCTCTTTCTGCTGTTCTGATGATTTTCATCATTCCACGAGGGAAAAAACAGCACTGACACTGTCGCTGATGTCCATGACTCCGGAATAATACTCAGTTCCTGAGCCACTGGACATCTCGGCATATACCATCGTATCGTCCAGAGCATTCATCAAGCCTTCATCCGAAAGAGAGATAAGCTTTCCAATCTTATAACCGGAAGCGTTTGCATAGACTGACGCCTTTGCATATGCATCATGGACAGCCAGCTCCCTTGCTTTCATTATCTCCCAGCTTTTATCGCTTTTATCAGCCTGAAGATTA
>CALXYN010000061.1 GCA_944392975.1 uncultured Spirochaetaceae bacterium
GGATCATAATGAGAATCAAATATCAAAGCCTTCAGAGGATCTTCAGGGTCTCCAGATGGAGCTGGGATGAGATTTACGATCGCCTCGTAAAGAGTATCCACGCCCTCTCCGGTCTTTGCAGATACAAAACATGCGGAATCAGGATCCAGACCAAGATCATGATCAATCTGATGCAAACATGATGGGATATCTGCAGAAGGAAGGTCTATCTTGTTGATTACCGGAATAATCTCCAGATTATGTTCCATTGCAAGATAGAGGTTAGCAAGAGTCTGTGCCTCAACACCCTGAGAGGCATCTATCAGAAGCAATGCGCCTTCACAGGAAGAGATAGCCCTGGAAACTTCGTAAGTAAAATCCACATGCCCCGGAGTATCTACCAGATTGAGTTCATACTCCTCTCCATCAGCAGCTGTATATGGAACAGTCACAGCCTGGCTTTTAATGGTTATGCCACGCTCTCTTTCGATATCCATATTATCGAGGATCTGTGTCTGCTGAGGTCCTCTAGATGTAACAAGGCGGGCTCGCTCGATAAAGCGGTCCGCCAGTGTGGATTTTCCATGATCTATGTGAGCAATGATGCAGAAATTTCTTTTATGCTTTGTATCCATTATACAAGATCCGTGTTATGTTCAACAGGAGGGAAACCGAACATTTCCCTGATATCCTTATCATCAAGGGTCTCTTTCTCTACAAGCGCCTCTGTGAGTCTATCCAGCTGATCGCGATGCTCTGTGAGAATTGTACGCGTCTCATCCATACATCTATCCAGGATTTTATGAATCTCCTGATCAATACGGCGAGCAGTCTCCTCAGAATAATCCTTGTGCTGAGCAATCTCGCGACCAAGGAATAGCGGCTCATCGTCGTTTGCCAGCGAAATAAAGCCAAGATCAGACATACCCCACTCGGTAACCATCCGTCTCGCCATCTCTGTAGCCTGCTTGATATCATTCGAGGTTCCTGTAGTAGTCTCGCCATAGACTATGTCCTCAGCGACATAACCACCCATGCAGATCTTAATCCTATCTTCAAGATACGACTGGTTTTTTGTATAAGAATCTTTCTCAGGAAGACTCATTGTCAGGCCAAGAGCCCTTCCATGTGGAATGATTGTAACCTTATGGAGAGGATCTACAGACTTGAGATAATAGTGAAGCAGCGTATGGCCAGCTTCATGATAAGCTGTCGCTTTCTTCTCATCATCTGTCATGTAGACAGATTCCCTGGCAACACCAAGAAGTATCTTGTCACGAGCCTTCTCGAAATCATCCATGCCAACAGTGACTCTGCTTGCTCTTGCAGCAAAGAGAGCAGCTTCATTTACGAGATTTGCAAGATCAGCACCGGATGATCCAGGAGTTGCTCTTGCGATACGAGGAAGATCAACATCGGCTTCAGTCTTTACCTTCTTCACATGTATGCGGAGAATATCAAGACGCTCCTGAACATCAGGAAGCGAGACTACAACCTGTCTATCAAAACGTCCCGGACGAAGAAGTGCGGGATCAAGGACATCAGGCCTATTTGTCGCAGCCATCACGATAACGCCGGGATCAGAGGAAAAACCATCCATCTCGACAAGCATCTGGTTGAGTGTCTGTTCCCTTTCGTCATGACCACCACCAAGACCTGAACCACGTGCTCGTCCTACAGCATCAAGCTCATCAATGAATATGATGCATGGCGCGTTCTTTCTTGCCTCAGCAAAGAGATCGCGGACACGGGCAGCACCCATACCGACAAACATCTCAACAAAATCCGAGCCTGATGTATGAAGAAATGATACACCGGCTTCTCCTGCAACGGCTCTTGCCAGAAGGGTCTTTCCAGTTCCCGGAGGACCAACAAGCAGCACGCCACGAGGAATACGGGCTCCGATTTTTACAAACCTGTCAGGATGGCGAAGGAAATCAACGACCTCCTGTAGTTCGTTCTTTGCTTCTTTCTGACCGGCAACATCGGCAAAAGTAACCTTTTTGTCATTCTTACCATACATTTGCGCATGGCTCTTGCCGAAATTGGACATCATTCTGTTTCCACCGGCAGCTCCAGTCTGACGCATGATCATCACAATCATAATGATGAAGATAATCCATGGCAGAAGCTGTATGAGAATATACCAGAATGGTGTCGGCTGAACTGCTCCGGAAACATCGATGCCATGTGCTTTTAGGGACTCAAGAAGGGAGGCATCGTAATATGGGATGCGGCATGTACCTTCTGCGCCATTTACAAGCGTGTAGTTCACTATGTTCTGCTCAACAATAGTGGCACTTGCTACACTGTCATTCTCCACATAGGAAATGAATGTGGAATAAGATGTTTCAGTTCTCTGCACGGAAGAGGCATCACCCATGAACACATAAGCAAACGAGATTATCAGAAGAATAAGCGCTACCAGGGCGATACGACTGCGTCTGGCACTTCCCTTCAGATCATGCTTTCCGCCATTGCCGTTATCGCTACCCCAGTATCTGTACTGATCGTATATGTTCTTCTTGGGTTTTTCCCCATCTTTCTTATCATTCTGGGGTTTTGAACCCTTGTCTTCTTCACTGGAATGAGGAGTTTCAGGAGCTTTGTCCTTCTCCTTATCCTCATTATCCTTATAGTCTTTTTCGTCCATAGAATTCATTATTTTGAATATAACTTTATTCTATTTCAATAGCAAGGGCAGTATTTCCTTTCTCCGGTGTGAGAAAGCGTTTTGCAAGTCTGTCTCGACCCCCTGCAAAGCGAGCAAAGTAAACGGCAATACCGTTTCTATCCTCAAGGACTATCGAATATGGAATTCTCATGTTTTTTTCCAGATCCGATATTCTGCGCTCTCCTTCTCTCAGCTCTATTCTGTCTCCTTCTCTGGCTGTTCTCAGGACTACAGGAAAACAGAGTCTTTTCTCATCGATGCAGATTGTCAGGGGATCAGGAACAATATGTTTCAAGAGAATTCTCCCGATCTTAATATCCTTTCCGCTGTATTCAACTGCAAAATCATCAAGCAGTGGATAGAATCTGAGATTATCACGGGAAAAGTACAAAGACATACCGGAAAAAAGCATCTGCCCTTTTCCTTCCTGGGCCTTAGAAAAGATATCGGCAACGATTTTCCTAGACACTCTGTCATTGCAGCCAGAATACTTGAATATACTATAAACAAGTTCATCCCTCTGGAACGGAAACGCTTCTAGAAAAGCCTTACGCTCCACACTCAGAAAGAAATTTCCGGTATATGGAATATTGGGAATACGTTTTCTGAACTCTGCCACATTCCCAGCAATTGACGATATTAGACAGCGCGCTTCCTCGGAAATAAATGGCAACACCCTGTGCCTGATGTGATTTCTTAAATATGAGGTGTCACTATTGGTGGAATCCTCCGCCCACTCAAGACCGGAAGAAAGTAGAAATGAAAGGATTTCGTTTTTTGAAACAGAAAGGATTGGACGGAAGATAATCCCATCATTTTGTAATATTCCGCGGTACGAACAGAAAGGTGCAGAGGAAAGGATTCTCATCAGGACAGTCTCCACCTGATCTTCTCTATGGTGCGCAGTGAGTATATGATCAAAGCCTTCACTTTCTGCAATTTCTGAAAGAATTCGATAACGTTCAGATCTTGCGGCAGATTCGACCCCATGATTTTTCGCTTGTGATTTAATGAAACCCTCCGGGATATGAACAACACGTAAAGGTATTCCCAAAGAAGCTGCATTCTTCCTGTTCAGTTCAATCTCCCGCTCGAGTTCTTCCCTGCTTCTAAGCGAATGATCAACATAGACAGCTTCTGTCCGCTCCGGAGCGAGGACAGATAGTACTGCCATCAGAAAAAGAGAATCAGAACCTCCGGAAAACGCAAGAAGCAGCTTTCCAGGAGGAATAATAACATTTTCAGGAATTGATGCTTTGAGCAATCCGTTCAAAACTCTCGCCTCCGTAAAGACGCAGGATGGCATCTGCTGCTTTTGCTTCAGCTTCATCAATGAGGGACCTGTCCACAGCACTTGGACGAGAAAGGACATGGTCGGGAACACTCACTCCAGCATCTGGACGACCGATTCCAATATACAGACGTATGAAATCCGGACCGATTGCGCCAATCATGGATTTCAGACCATTATGTCCAGCTGAAGAACCACCTCGCTTTATCCGGATCTTCCCAGGCGGGAGATCCATCTGGTCAACAACAACGACCACTGTATCACCAGGAGCAATGCACTCCTTCGCTATATCCCCGGAAGCATTCATATATGTAAGAGGCTCAATTAATACCAGCGAATCAGAGACAGCTCTCTTATAAAGACGGAAGCAGCGCTTCCGAAACTTGATTTCCTTCTGCGCTGCTATCCTTTCAACTGTATCAAACCCGACATTATGCCGAGTTCCTCTGTATTTCGCCCCGGGATTCCCCAGACCGAAAACAATCATTATTTGCTCTCAGCTGTAGTATCTGCTGTAGTATCTGCTGTTGCTGCTGCAGCTGTTGCATCAGCGGCTTCCTCAGCAACTGGTGCAGCCTCTTCCTTAACCATTCTGACAGATGCGATTGTTGCTTCTGCATCCTCAAGAATTTTGACACCTGCTGGTACCTGAAGCTGATCAACACGGAAAGCCTCATTGATATCAAGAGCAGAAACATCTGCTTTGATGACCTCTGGAAGATCCTTTGGCAGACACTCGATTTCAAGCTCGTGGATAACCTGATCAAGAACACCACCAGCGCGGCATCCAACCGGATTTCCATCAAGTTCAACACGTACATGTGTACGTACTGTGTGACCTGCTGTAATCTCGAAGAAATCGATGTGATGAATACAGCGGCGGAGGAGATCCTCCTGATATGTCTTCACGAATACATTGTGATCCTTCTCACCTTCAACACTGAGTGTGATAAGTGTTGATTCGCTGAAACCGGACTTCTTCATCTCGAATTCGTGTGCATTTACAATTACATGAAGTGGTTCTGATTTTCCATAGACAACTGCAGGAATCTCACCGTTCCTGAGAAGTCTCCTTGAGCCTGCTGAACCGAAATCAGCAGTTCTGAGTCTGGCTTTGAGTGCCTTCTTGTCGTTGCTCATATTCTTCTCCTTATACTCTCATCGGTTATACCGATTACCATAAAGTGCCGAAGCACAATCGAACATGATATATAAGCTGATGATTTTCTTCAAGATAGCGGATTTTCAGTCAAAAAGCTGGGAAGGAAGGACTCGAACCTTCGAATGCCGGTATCAAAAACCAGTGCCTTAACCGCTTGGCGACTTCCCAACGACTGGAAAGTAAACTAGCAGAAAGAAGATATCACTGCAAGTCCGAATTATTATAACGATCCAGAATTGCTTTCTGCAGTTTCTCTCTGAACTCTGTATTTATCGGATGCGCAATATCCTTATATGAACCATCCTGTGAAGCTTTCGAGGGCATTGCAATAAAAAGTCCGTTCTGGGACTCGATGATTTTGATATTATGAACGGCAAATTCATCATCAAATGCAACAGTGACATAAGCGCGAAGCTTATCATTACCCTCCACTTTCCTGATTCTGATATCAGTTATCTCCATTTTTACCTCAATCCCCGGCATAATTATGCCTTTATTTATATGATATATGCAGAGACAATATCATATTTTTCTAGATTGTCAAACTTCAGAGGTATTACTCCTGGAAACAAGGCATACCATGCAGATCCTGAGCCCGTCATAGAAAAATACGCACCTTCTTTTTCCAGTTTCTCTTGGAAATCCACAGGAAATGGAGAGGAAAATACCAATTCAAAATCATTAGGGTGAGTTTCCCTTGAGGGAAAAAATTCAGAAAGACCTAAAAGGTTACGTTCCTTTCTTGGAATTTTATCAAGGATGTTATATGCAGAAACTGTACTATGCCCATATTCAGGAATAAAGAGCACAAGTTTCTTTCCATGCGGCGTATCACATTCTTCAATTATCTCCCCGCGGCCAGTTACGAATGCACCATGATAGCCCGAGACGAAAAAGGGGACATCCGAACCAACACGGGAGGAAAGAGACAAAAGTCTGTTTCTTCCAAGATAGTTTCCGAAAAATGAATCGAGAAACCCAAGAACCGCAGCGGCATCTGAAGATCCTCCTCCCAGTCCTGCCATTGGAGGAATATGTTTTTCGATAGAAAGCCTCAACGAAAAAGATAGTCCGGTTTTCTCATGATAGAGCAAAGCGCTTTTCTCCATCAGGTCAACTCCGGATGCAAGATAGGAGTCATTACCGTCTATTGTGACAGAGAAGCTGTCACTTTCCACACACTCTGCATCGATGATGTCCTTCAATGAAATCAGAGCCATGATGGTTTTTATATCGTGGAAACCATCCGTTCTTTTCTCCCCTACAAGCAACCCGATATTAATTTTTGCGTGCGCCTCAAGCCTCATCAAGAACCCTCCTGAAAGTCTCAAGAGCTTCTCCGCTATCCCAGAATGTCATTGATAAAGGACTACGTGGAGATGGATGTGGAAAATAAAGAACATCAGAGACCCCCGCCTTTAGAAGCCGCTTCTCTGCATAGTGACCAAGTGCAATGCATTTTTTCGGCTTCATGATATCCAGAAGTTCCGAGAGTGCGATTTGACAAATTCTGTCAATGTTCCTCCTGTCAGTGCATGGAAGTTCATCTGGAGTGATATTTCTCCTTCCATCTATAAAAGCAAGCGGACAGAAACTGAAAACAGAGGCTACAGAAAAAAAAGCATCAGCCGTGCCATACGAAGCTGCCATCCCCCAGAATTTTCTGCCTGAGATCTCGTGATGACGGGTATTCATCCCCTCAATCTTTTTTTCTGGAGGATTCACTGACGGTTCTCCAATGTTTCCGGAAATTCCAAGATAGTTTCTCACGGCATCGATTTCTCCGAAAGGCACACCTGTCTGCATCATTCCATAAGGCCCCGGATTCATTCCCAGAAACAGGACACGCTGGCCTTCCTTCACGGATAGTCTGAGGAAACTCTCAAAATTATCCCAGGCATAAGAAAGGGGGTTGCAGATTGTTCCTGGAAACTCCCATTCAAGTGCCTCAAGACTGGATGACAATGATTTTGAAAGTAAAATGACCTCTGACAGCATCTTCATTTTTCCAGTGTAGCCAAAAGAAGTTATTTTGCATATTCTTTAGGCATGAACAGTATCAAGGGCATCATCCTCGATAAAGACGGAACACTCTTCCGTTACGGAGAGGTATGGGGTCCTGTACTCTCGAAGGCAATAGAAAAAGGACTTTCCAAAGCAAAGCTGCCCGATGAAAAACGGGAAGAATGCCTTGCTGACTTCTACCGTGTTGTTGGCGTCGATAAGGACGGGAACACTTATCCAGATGGAATCATCTTCCGCCATGACCGTCTTTTACGGGCAACAGCGAGGATTCTTCACATAACGATTCGCTACCGTATGAATCCATGGAGAGTATGGAAAGCTGTCAAAGGCATTCTCAACCATGAAGATTTTGGCATCAGGGAACGTCTTGACAGTCTCGATTTCCCGGGCGTGAGAGAGACGATAAAAACTCTTCATGACAGTGGGTATGTCTTAGGAATAGTCACGACAGACACAGAAGAATCGACCTCGCTCTTCCTTTCCAGAATGGGTATTGCAGAATACATATCATTCATCAGGACCAAGAATTCAAAAACCCACCAGAAACCAAACCCTGAGGCGATCAAGGAATTCTGCAGGGAATATGGATTCTCAAGTAGCGAAGTTGCCGTTGTCGGAGATACCATTGTTGATATGGAATTCGCACATCAGGGCAAGGCAGGCTACGCAATTGCGGTGCTGACAGGTTCTGGAGACAATGAAAAGCTCTCAGAAATTGCCGATGTCGTCTATCCGGCACTTGAAAATATTCTTGATGACCCTATCTTATTCCCCTGACACATTTTGCCATTTGCTAAAAACCCTATAACCCGATATAGTTAATCCTGACTAGTAAGGGTAACCCCCTATAATCTAACGTCTTTGACGTACTAAGGAAGGAATAAATGCACTCTTGGGATGAACTAGAGGAATTCAGGAAGAAAAACATAGTAAGAGGCGAATGGCCAACTATTCCAGAGCTTTTCGAGATAGCCTTATCGCGTTTTCCAGAGCGTCCATGTTTCACAGTATTCGAACCAGACAGAAAGGACCTCACATATAAAGAAGTATACAGAAAGATAATGCAGGGAGCGGCGCTTCTTGCAAACAACGGAATCGGCAAGGGAGACAAGGTTCTTGTAAATGGAAAGAACAGCCCAGACTGGGCAATTGCGTACTTTGCCACACTTGCTGCAGGCGCAACAGTCGTTCCTATTGACAACCAGATGCACATAGACCGATGCATGAGGCTTGCAGAATATGCAAAGGTAAAGTTTGTATTTGCGGATTTCGATGTGCTGGAGAAAATGAAAGGCATCGGTGGCAACTGGTATAACACACTTCTTGGAAAAGCCATGCTCAAAGGCAAAAGCGAGGAATACCAGAAACTGACTGATCTGAGCATCGAGCCTATTGAGAAGAAGGTTGAGGTAAGCGAGTATGATGACGCGGCAATCCTCTTCACTTCTGGCACAACTGGAAACGAGAAGGGAGCTGTATTATCTCACAGGAATATCACTTCAAATGTATATCAGGCTGCAAACGGAATGGGTGTAAATGAAAATGATGTTCTCTATGCACTTCTTCCACTCCATCACAGTTATTGCTGTACAGCAGTTCTGCTCGAGACTATTAAGCATGGTGCAGACTGTATCTTCGGACATGGTATTATTGTCTCCAGGATGATTGCAGATATGAAGATGGGAAAGGTCACCGTATTCATGGGTATTCCTCTTCTCTACAACAAAGTCATTGCTGGAATCTTCAAACAGGTCAAAGCAAAAGGTGCTTTCACATATGGTCTTGTACGCACACTTATGACGCTCAATGGATGGTCAAAAAAGGCTTTCGGAAAGACACCTTTCAAAGGTTTCTTTGACAAGAACATCACATCAAAAGTCGGCCTTGATCATTCGAAAGTCCTCATCTGTGGTGCCGGCCCGCTTTCTCCGAAGGTATTCAAGCAGTATCAGCAGCTGGGACTCAACTTCCTTCAGGGATATGGTCTCACAGAGACAGCTCCTATCCTCACACTCAACCCACCAGAGCATTTTAAAGTTGATTCAGTCGGCAAGGTACTGCCATTTATAGATATGATCATTGCAGATAAAGACAGTGAAGGCATCGGAGAGATAAGGGTCAAAGGACCTAATATCACAAGGGGCTATCTCGATGATGAGGAGAACACAAGAGCACTCTTCGACGAGAATGGATACCTGAGAACTGGTGATCTCGGCTATCTTGACAGCGAGAATTATCTCTATCTGAAAGGAAGAGCAAAGAACATCATTGTCACAGAGGGCGGCAAAAACGTATTCCCTGAAGAGATTGAGGATATGTTCCAGCTTTATCAGCAGATAGACCAGATACTCATCAGAGGATTCCAGATGAAGAAAGATGTTCCTTGTGAATGTATCGAGGCTGTCATCTATCCTTCGGATGAATATTACAAGGAAAAGAACCTCTCCAAGGAAGAACTCCAGAAAGAGATGGAAACAATAGTTTCTGAGGTCAACAAGAATCTTGTCGGCTACAAGAAAATCGAAAAGGTTACGCTTGTAGATAAACCGATGGAAATGACGACCACAAAGAAAATAAAGAGAAATCTTGTAAAATAAGTTTTCAGAGGACCTCACGCCGAGGTCCTTTTCTTATGCTACAATACGCCCATGACTACTCTTATTCAAAATGCAACAATCATTCCGATGACTAAGCGGGACTGCTTTTTCAAAGGCAGTATACTGATAGAAAACGGAAT
>CALXYN010000062.1 GCA_944392975.1 uncultured Spirochaetaceae bacterium
TCGCTCACGAACTCGGCTTTTCTTCTCTACCTTAGTTCGTTCGAATTGACAGAAGCCTACAAGCTT
The DNA here is from genome assembly GCA_944392975.1 of uncultured Spirochaetaceae bacterium. GTDB lineage: Bacteria > Spirochaetota > Spirochaetia > Sphaerochaetales > Sphaerochaetaceae > Ornithospirochaeta. Next base: position 67 of record CALXYN010000062.1, read on the forward strand.
CTATTCTCTCTTCTCTTCCCTTCGCTGATATAACTCTTAAAAATCTGCAACACCTTATTGGCGTGCCTGAATAAATTACCTCAATCGCCCATTATTTGTCAACAAAAAAACGAATAAATTTTTCAAAATTTTTTATTTCCTTATTCTTTCAGGAATTAACAGGCTCAAGGCTTCTTACGACCTCAGAAAATCCATCTCCCCCATATCCAGAAGTAATATATTTAGGGAGGAAAGTGAATGAAGCCCTATTATCCTCAACACTCCGCATGCCAACTGAAAGAGGCATAAAAGAAAAGAGGTATTCATCATTGAGGCTATCGCCAAGATATATGCCGTTATCGCGGAGTTTATCACCTTTGATGCTGAAAAGCGTATCCATGAAGAAAACAAGGGATGAACGCTTATTGAAATTGCCAAAGCTTACATTTATATGAATGGAACTTTCATGCCACTGCCCACCAGAAGCCTGTACCATTCCTTTCAATGTTCTGGTCTCTTCCTTGCTCAGCTGCTTCTTGTCATATGCGATATCATACAGCCTTGCATACTGATCACTGGAAAGCTGCAATCCCGCCGTCAGTTTCATCAGATTCTCTTTCTTCTTCTGGAACATCGGGTCTATCATCGGATTGAATCTGTAGACAATCCCTCCATCTTTTCCATGAGCAAGAATCAAGGCACCACCTTCTGCGATGACAGCATCCACGGGCCATTGTCTGATATAAACATCAGACCAGCCTGCAGATCCTCCAGTAAGAAGGACTATCATCTTACCCATTCTCTTGAGTTTCCAAAGGCTCTGCAAAGCATTTGGATAGAGCTTGCCGTTTTTCGTGATCGTATCATCAACATCCGTGACTACAATCTCTACGGCATTGCGTTCCTCTTCTGAAAACCCCTGGAAAGGGATACCCCGCCCATTTGTTTCAATCATCTTGTCATACCACTGAGAGCCCCTGACTTGAGAACAGAGGAAAGGTAAGTTATGAAACTGAGAAGTGAAGCAATGGCAGAGAGTGAGAAGAGAACATAAAGTACTGTCTCATAAACAGAGTTCCAGCTACCTGCCGAAACAAAAGCAGATACCACTACGTAGACAATTGAGAAAATGGAAGCAATTGCATAAAGCACTGTCTTGCTCTTTCCCCAGATATTCGCCGGCATCGCCTTTCCTGTCCTCATCATCAGCATGCGCATGAAAAGAATCGAGAATTCTCGCCACATTATTATGATGAATGCCCATACTGGCATAATCCCATAAGACATGAAACATACGAAGAATGTGAGATGAGAAAGAGTATCCGCAAAAGGATCCATCACTTTTCCGAGATCTGTGACAAGATTGTATTTTCTGGCAATTTTCCCATCGAGGAGATCTGAAAGCTCCGCAACTGCATAGCAGATAAACATCATCACAGCAGAAACGACATGTGCACTCTGAAACTGCAGGAGGGAAATCATATAAGATATGAAGAATACAGGCACCATGATCAGCCTGAGTACTGTAAGTCTGTTAGGAATATTCATAACTCCTCCAAAATCATAGATAAAGTCCTCTGAATTTATTACAAAGATAACTGATGTAACAAGAGACATCAATCGCGGAACCCGTCACACGCTTCACAAGTTCCGATCCCTCATAAAGTGCTCCACATGACCAGATATTCCCATCCAGCCAAGTCCTGATTGGAGCATAATCTCTGGAAACAAGAGCTTCATTGAATGCATCTTCTCCCAAATCATCGACAATGGCCATATAGAACTGAGAAGCATAGATATGGCCGACAGTATATGAAGGGAAATAGCCGAAATCACCACCAGCCCAATGACAATCCTGAAGTATGCCCTCACTATTATTTTTCGGTGTATAGAAGAGAATCTTACGTGATAGTTCATTCCACAATTCAGGAAGGGATGAAAAAGGCACGGAAGCTGAGAACATTGCCTTTTCCATTTCATATCGGATTGCAATATGCAGCGAATACGTAAGCTCATCAGCATTCACCCTTATGGCACTTGATCTGGAACGGTTTATCGCCTTAACAAAATCATCAAGCGAAACAGAAGCCAAAGATGGAATGTACTTCCTGAGAATTGGGTACATACCTGTCCAGAAAGATGCACTTCTTCCGATGATATTCTCCCAGAACCGTGACTGTGATTCATGTACCCCCATTGAAGCTGCTGCCGCAAGGGAAGTTCCCCTTGCCCACTCGGGAAGGGAAGCATGCATCTCATAAAGCGCATGTCCGCCTTCATGAAGCGCAGAACCTATAGGATCAAAAAGGCCAGCATCTGAAAATCTGTTTGTGATACGGATATCATCAGATCCAAGTGTGATGGTAAAAGGATGTGGAGACTCGCCTGTTCTTCCACGGGACCAGTCAAAGCCCATAAAGGAAAGCACCTCATGGCAAAAGGCCCTCATCGCCTCCCCGTCATATCCGCAAAACAGGAAGGAGTCGTCCACAGTGACAGATGAAAGATCACCCATCAGCGAATGTATACCTTCAACAAGGCCTTCAAACAGCGGGTCGAGCACGGCTACGGCCATACCCTCTTCATAGAAAGAAAGCATCGTATCATAAGGCTGGACATCCGGCTTCATGCACGAAGCTTTCTCTTTTGTAAGTGCCACAAGGCTCTCAAGCGATGGCTGGAAAAGGGACCAGGAGTTCTCCTCACGGGCACGAACCCATGCACCATGAGCCTTACCCTTTGCAGCAGCAAGCGCATTTACCAAGTCTGAAGGAGTCCCGGATTCTTCCTGATAAACCTTCTTTCTTATCCTCAGAAGCGCTTTGTCTGCATCTGAAAGCTCGCATGCCGAAACTTCAGAGAGAATTTCTCCAAGTTCCGGCGATGTGGCTTTCTCGTGAATTATCCCAGATATATAGGAGAGTGCCTCAGATCTCTCGGAGATACCCTTTGCAGGCAAACCTGTCTCCATGTCCCATTCAAGTGTACTCTGGATATGGGAAAGAAGCACAATCTCACTGTCCAGAGCTCTGAGTCTGCTAACAGCACTCTCCTTTTTCATCAGATCTGTTCCTTGCGTTCAATCACTCCATGGACTTCCTTGATGAAATCCTCTGTCTTGACACCATTTACCTGCTTACCGCCACGATAACGTACGGAAACAAGGTCATCAGCCATCTCCTTCTCTCCGATGATAAGCATATAAGGTGTTTTCATCTTCTGAGCATTGCGTATTTTGGCATTCATTCTGTCTGCAGAAAGATCTGTGACTACCCTGAAGCCTTCTGCCTTGAGTCTCTTCTCAAGATTCTTCGAATACTCAAACGCATTCTCACCAACAGGGATGATGGCAATCTGATCAGGAGAAAGCCATGGCGGGAATGCTCCGGCATAATGCTCAATGAGCACACCGAAGAACCTCTCAAGGGATCCAAGAAGCGCACGGTGAATCATGTAAGGTCTCTTCTCCGTACCATCCTTGTCGACAAAGGTGAGGTCAAAGCGCTCAGGAAGATTGAAGTCAAACTGAACGGTTGAAAGCTGCCATTCGCGTCCGATAGCATCCTTTACCTTAAGGTCAATCTTTGGCCCATAGAAAGCTCCACCACCTTCATCGATATCATACTTGAGGCCTTCCTTCTCTACAGCCTTCTTCAGAGCAGCTGTTGCAGCTTCCCATTTTTCAGGGTCACCGACAGAATGCTCTGGACGTGTGGAGATATAAGCATGAATATCCTGGAAACCAAAAGAATGAAGCATGAACATCGAGAAACGAAGGACCTCAATAATCTCATCATCCATCTGCTCAGGAGTTACAAAAAGATGGGCATCATCCTGAGTGAAGCCACGGACTCTCATCAATCCATGGAGAGCTCCAGCTTTCTCATATCTGTATACAGTACCAAGTTCAGCCCAGCGGAATGGGAATTCACGATAGCTGTGCTTCGTATTCTTATAAATCATGATATGGAACGGGCAGTTCATCGGTTTGACGTAATAGTCAGACTTGTCCATCTCCATTGGAGGGTACATGGATTCCTTGTAGAATCCGAGATGGCCTGAAGTCTCCCACAGCCAGCTGCGTCCTACATGAGGCGTATAGACAATATCATATCCATTCTTATAGTGCTCTGCTCTCCAGAAATCCTCGATAGCCTGTCTGATTCTCGCTCCTCTCGGATGCCAGTAAACAAGCCCCGGGCCTGCTTCTTCATGAAGGGAGAAGAGGTCAAGCTCCTTGCCAAGCTTTCTGTGGTCTCTCTTCTCGATATCAGCAAGATAATCCATATAGACACGGAGCTCTTTTGGATTTGTCCATGCAGTTCCATAGATACGGGTGAGCATCGGATTTTTCTCGCTTCCACGCCAGTAAGCTCCTGCAATATTCAGCAGGCGGAATGCATCTGCGTGAAGCTGTTTTGTACTCTCCACATGTGGTCCGCGGCAGAGATCTGTGAAACTGCCCTGTGTGTAAAGGGAAATCGGGTCACCTTCCGGAATGGCATCGATAAGCTCAAGTTTATAAGGCTGATCCTTGAAAAGTTCCTTTGCCTCATCCCTTGAAACCTCCTTTCTCTCAAAAGGAACACCGGATGCAATGATCTCCTTCATCTTTTCACTGATAGCTTCCAGATCTGCCTCTGTCAGAGGCCTTGGAAGATCAAAATCATAATAGAAGCCGTTCTCAATAGCAGGACCGATTGCAATCTTCGTTCCAGGGAAGAGTTCAATCACTGCCTGAGCCATCACATGAGCCATTGAATGTCTAATCGTTGATAGCTTTTCATTATCTGCCATAATCCTCTCCTTATAAGGAAAAAGCCTTTCCAGTCTCATCCTCGCACAATGCGCAAGGACGAAGCTGCAAAGGCTCCGCGGTTCCACCTTGCTTCCCCCATCCGGGGACGCTCATTATCCATTAACGCAGGGAACGGCATGGAATACTTGGTTTCCTTTCCTCCATGCAGCTCGGAAGTGGTTTTCGCATCCTATCCCCAGGTGTCTCTCACCCACTTTCGTGGACACCCTCTCAGCGGCAGCATCAGATGTTACTCGTCTCCGTCATTGCTGTTGCCATGAGCATAACGCAAAGGAACAAGGATAATCAAGGGAATTTTACAGTATCACCGGAGACAAACAAACCAATAACGATATAGCATAAGGTAATGCCTGAATTACCAGAAGTCGAAACTGTAAGAAAAGTACTGGGACCACAGCTAAGAGATCGCAGGATCCTTAACGTATCGATAAGGAAACCTCAAGTCGTAGCCTATCCTCAGGAATCTGTCTTCAAATCAGAACTAGAAGGAGTGAAGATTGAAACGCTTGCAAGGCGTGGAAAATTCCTGATTACCAGGCTGGAGAGCGGCAAGGATCTTGTCATCCACCTCCGAATGACTGGCTCTCTTGTTGTAATTCCTGAAAACGATGAGGAAGAAAAGCATACTCATATTGTTTTCACTCTCGACAACCACTTGAAACTATGCTTTTCAGATCAGCGCCGTTTTGGACGCATGTGGCTTGTCGGAAACAAGGAGGAGTATGGGCTTACAGGCATCGGAAAGCTTGGCCCTGAGCCTTTTTCCAAAGAAATGAATGCAGCATATCTGAAAGCCAGACTCGGAAAACGGACAAAAGCAATAAAAGAATGCCTGATGGACCAGAACGTGATAGCAGGAATCGGGAATATATACTCGGATGAAATCCTGTTCGGTGCAGGAATCAGACCTAACCGTCCTGCAAAGAAAATAACAGGAAAAGAATGGGAGACACTTTCACAAATCATTCCGGAATATCTTTCATTCTTTATTGAGAAAAACGAGGTATCAGCAGAAGATTACCTTCTGTCTAAAGGAAAGGATTACAGGAACACGCCTTACCTTAAAGTATATGGCTCAGCAGGAAAACCATGCCCAAAATGTGGTACCATTCTTGTGAGAAAAACAATCGGTGGCAGGAGCAGCGTATATTGTCCGGCATGTCAGAAATAATGGCTTCCAGCGAAATCTACAAAATCCTTCTCGATCATTATGGTCCTCCACGATGGTGGTCAGATGATCCATACACTGTCATCGTCCAAGCAGTTCTCGTGCAGAATATAGCATGGAAAAATGTGGAAAAGACCACAGCACAGATGCAAGAGAAACTATCTCCGGATTTCATCGCTTCAGTTCCTATAGATGAGCTTGAAGCCTTGATACGTTCCTGTGGATTCTACAAAACCAAGGCGAGGACAATCAAAACACTCACAGAGTGGTATATCAGAAAAGAAGAGATCATCAGGCAATACTCAGATGAAGCTCTGAGACAGGAAATCCTATCAATCAAGGGCATAGGAGAAGAAAGTGCGGACGTGATTCTTGTCTATGCATTCCATCGCCCTGTGTTCATCATCGATGCATATACCCGACGTTTGCTGGAACGCCTTGGTTATTCATTCAGTTCTGACAAGGAAAGAAAGAAGTTCCTAGGAAACGAACTTCCTCAAGATGCCATGATTTATGGCTATTTCCATTGGTTCATTCTGGACCACTCCATCAGACATTGCAGGAAAAAACCAATATGTGAAGAATGTCCGTTTCTTAACTGCTGCAGGAAAGGAAGGGAAATGCAGTCTGACGCCTAAAGCAAAGCCTCAATCTTTGCCCAGACAGAGTCTGCAACATAGACTCCGCTTCTCATGCTCTCTTCCCTTATTCTCTTCATGCCTTCTCCCGGATAATGGACACAAATACCCTCATTTCTGGGTTTAGAAGAGTCAATGAATGAGAGCGTTCTTTCTATCTTACTCTCCATCTGTGGTTTATCAGGGAAAAGAGAAAGATCGATAGCCATGAAAAACTGAGAGACACCTGTCTCAACTTCAAGTTCTCCAATATCCCTGGTTGTTCTGCCCCCTGAAACAAGCGATACAACAAGATCCAGGGCAATTGCCAGACTAGAACCCTTCCAATAACCCATCGGAAGTAGTTCACGTGTCTTTCTGATGGCATCAGGATTTCTTGTAAGACGACCCTCATCATCAAAGCCGCCATCCACAGGGCACTCCTTCCCTTCCATCGAATACTGCTCAAGCTTTCCATAACTGAACATCGACATTGCGATGTCCACAAGAACAGGAGTGTCTTTATATGGAATTGAGATTACCAGCGGATTGTTTCCGATACGCGCATCTCTTGCGCCCCATGCCGGCATATTGGGCATTGCATTTGTCCATGTAAGCCCAATGCAGCCATTCTCAGCTGCTTCCAGCCCGTAGTTTCCAGCTCTCATCCAGTGATTATTATTCCGCAGGGCAACTACACCGATAGCATTATCATGAGAAAGTCCAATTGCCCTTTCCATCGCACGATATGCATTGAGGTTTCCGGGACCATTGTTTCCATTCCACCGCTCGACAATTCCTATACGACTCTCGCATTCTGCCTTTGCCTTCACATCCACAAAACCCCTGTCAATATAAGAGACAAAGAGTGGAAACCTGTTCAGGCCATGTGTATATACCCCATCTCTGGAGGCATCTGCGAAAAGCCTGGAAGAAAGTCTGGCATCTACTTCATCCATCCCTTTTCCGATAAGAATGGTGGAAAGCATTTTGCAAATATCAGAATATGGAATTCTCACAGATTCCTCCATAAAAATTATCCGACCTCAGAACGGGGCCGGATAATTGTTTTTTTATTTTGCTGCAGGTTTTGCTGCTTTTGCACTTGTTCTCAGTTTGAGAGCAAGTGCCGGCTTGACAATTGTTCCAGGACCTGCGATACAACCGCCTTCACAGGCCATGACCTCGACAAGATCAGCTTCAGGGGCCCTCTTCTCCCAAGTCTTCATCAGGCGGACAGTCTTTTTATCGAGTCCGTTGATTGGCAGGATGCGAGGAGTCTTACCCTCTTCCTTGAAACGTCTGAGAACACAGCTTGCAACACCTGTGGAAACTGCAAACTCACGGCAATCCTTGAAGGAGTCCGTATTTCCAAGATCATCAGATTCCATTTCGCGGACATCAATGCCTTTAGCAATAAAGAGAGAAGCAAGCTCTGCAAAAGTGATGACACCATCAATTTCATTTCTGTACTTCTTGGCAGCCTCTACTTTCTTAGCAAGGCAAGGACCGACAAAGACAGATTTGCAATCAGGATACTTCTCGCGCACGATTTTAGCTGTATAACCCATCGGGGAAAGGGAATCCGAACGTCTTGTCTTCAGATAAGGAATATGGATATCCACAAGTTCCATGTATGATGGACAGCATGATGTGGTCATAAAGCCGTCATTCTCTGAAATCTTATGATAAAGCTCTTCCGCTTCATTAACAGATGTGACCTCTGCTCCCTCTGCAACTTCCACGACATCATAGAATCCAGCTTTCTTGATAGCAGCCTTGAGCTGTTCAAGCGTGCCTGGGAACTGTCCTTCGATGGCCGGAGCAATCATGGCAACTACCTTCTCTCCCTTCTTGAGCATTTTCAGAACAGGGAAAAGACCGGAGCGTTCAACAATCGCGCCGAAAGGACAGGAACGGACACATTTTCCACATCCGATACACTTATCGTGCTCGATCTCTACAAATCCTTCCTCGTTCTTCTTCACGGCATCAACAGGGCATGCCTCTTCACAAGGAACAGGAATATGCACGACAGCATGGAATGGACAGACCTCCATACATTTACCGCATCTGATACATCTGTCTTCCTGAATATGTGCCTGCCCATTAATGAAGACGATGGCGTCTTTTGGACAATTGGACATACAAGGACGAGCGAAACAGCCGCGGCATGCGTCGCTGATTCTATACTGGGACTTAGGGCAACCTGAGCAACCTGTAATGATTGTCGTAAGAAGCGGTAGAGGTGGTTTATCCTCATCCATGACTTCCTGCATATACTCAGAAAGCGGCTTCTCCTCATCATCGTCACGTTCAATGTTGATACCTGCAAGAGCCATAATCCTATAGCGGACCATTGCTCTTTCCTTGTAGATACAACAGCGGAAAGGTGTACGTGTCTTAGGTATGATTTCAAACGGGAGCTTATCAGATTGCTCAACGAGGGTATCGTCAAAGAAGCACTTGAGTACTTCAGTGTCGATCTTCCTCTTCATAAGAGTGTACTGATTATTAAGCTCAAGCATTCTTTACTGCCTCCGCAAGAAGCTTACAGAATGTATCCTGGTTCACTCCGCTGTAGACTTTGTCATTGATGGATACATATGGTGCGCTTCCATTTCCGACCTTGCACTCTTCGAGACATGAGCAACCTTCAATTTCACACTCTGCAAGAATTGCCGGATCGACAAAATCGTTGTACAGAAGGAGGTCTGCACCTCCCTGTACGAAACAGGCGGTTCCAAGGCAGATTCTGACTTTCACCTTTGACTTCTTCATTTGATATCCTCCTATAGATATTCCTGTGAAGTTTCCTTCAGATATATTTCCTCAAGCGCTTTTCTCAGTCGCCCGATTATTGTTCTTCGTATACCGATCTCAACAGGGATATTCGGATCCTGATGAGCTTCATTGATTTTCGTTCCGACAATGAAATGCACCTGATCACTGTCCAAAAGCATTTCCACGAACTTCTTCGCAGGATCATTCGGCAAATCAACCGGGTTTATCTTCTTCTCTAGAATCGTCGCAACCTTAGAAAGGGTAAGCATACCTTCTGTTACAAGGTCTATGCCCTCCATCTTCGAAGCTGGTGGAACATCCTTCGACCATGAAGAGAGATCCAATGTAAGCTTCTTACCGAAAAGTCGCGAGACAATCTGAGCAGTTGTTCCT
>CALXYN010000063.1 GCA_944392975.1 uncultured Spirochaetaceae bacterium
CGTGTTCATATTGTTCCTGAGCATGAACTCGAAGACTCTCTGCATCTTCTCCACGCTCCACATCTGGAAGGTATCATCGACTTCCAGAGCTCTGACCTTGAAGCTTTCAGCCATTGCAGCTTTCCTCCTAATGCTGGTTTCAGGATAGCTTCTGCCGGCTGTCTCTCAATGTACTTTTCTTTTTGACTACTTAAAGATTTTACAATTTGAGGAAAATTATCTGTAATAAAATTTTGTTATAAAAATGCTTCAAATACATAAAAATGGGAATATTTAAAAACCATTAACCCTTGTTTATATTTTGGGTTATAAATCTAATTCTCAAAGAAGCTGATATAAATATAGATGATCTCACCGTCGAATCTCGAGAAGTCAAAAATCCTATAGCAATGTTTCAGGTAAATGTCCCTGCTTTCTCAAAGGAGTACATGGTAATGACAAACCATGCAATTTCTGGAGAAGATGAAAAGAAAAGGAATTATCAATTACCGTTACTGAGCGAATCCAAAGGAACACAAAATCTCTTTTTACTCAGTCCTTGGATTAAAAAAGCGCTTGATAATGGGTACGTATTTTGTGTTGATGAACTAGATTCAAGCATGCATCCAGCTCTTCTACTCTACATCGTGGAACTATTTAATTCTCCGGAAACGAATCCAAATGGTGCCCAGCTGATTATGACAACACATACAACAGATCTTCTCACAACAAGTCTCATGAGAAGAGATCAGATTCTCTTTGTTGAAAAATCCAATGATACGGGAGTTTCTGAACTCTATTCACTGAATGATTTCCCGGTAAGAACAAGAGAAGATATCAGAAAAGCCTATCTGGCTGGAAGATTCGGTGCAGTACCAAACATATTATAAAGATTGGCAATGAGAAGGAAACGTAATCATCTTGTCATATTCGTAGCAGAAGGACGAAATGAATCAGATCTGGATTACTGGTAGCCAAGCCAGAAACCAAAGCTGAGAAACAAGATGAAGCTTATCATCCATCCTTCTCCCCTTCATTTGAGAGTATTGTACAGGCTCAATGGTCTTATGAATAGACACTCTAGAACGTAACATAGAATACTCAAGATTTCAGTTAATTGATGTGAAAAACACAGGAGCATGGTCCAGGTTATACATCAACTCCTACCTGTCGGGGGACATCAAAGACGAGCTTCCATACATGGATAGACTGATATTCACAAAAGTCCTCAAGGTCTTGGCAGCACGGACGGAAACAGCCATATCGCGTATATGTCTCTGACAGGATGTATGTTCTCAGTCAGTATAGTCAGCTCATAGAAATTGAGATACGACACAAAATCAAATGTGGAGTATTTCGGCATTGCCTTGTAGGGGCTGCGGTTGTTTTCAGACGATTTTCCCATCCCAGAGATCAGAAAGAAAGTCTTTATACGGAAGAATCAGTATCCCGTTATCAAGAAGCTGTGGATACTCTTCCCTGCACACAAGGATATACTTTTCCATCAGCCCTTCTTCCATGAGAGCTTTCAGTCCTTTCAAATCTCTTGTCGATACCCGTCTTGTCGCTTTCACCTCAACAGCAGCCTTCTCCTTGATGATGAAATCGACTTCCTGGCCACTCTGGGCATGCCAGTATGATAACCCCTCTTTATCAATACCGGAATAGTCAAGATAGCTACGGATCTCCATTGCAATGTAGTTCTCAAGATACCGTCCAAATTCTGCTGTTCCTTCCTCAACTGCAGAGAGGCCCTGAAGCTTTCGCGTAACCCCTATATCGAATAAATAGAATTTACTTGAGGAATTCGGCTTCCTTATCTTCGTCTTCCTGTAAGGAGGAACCTCGAAGCCGATCAGTGTATCGATAAGAATACGATACCATTCTCGGACACTGACACCGCTTATTCCAACATCACGTGCTACATTCTCATAGTTGGTGATTTCTCCGCTTTCTGTAGCAGCTATTCTTAAGAATTCCCAGAATGGAGGAAGATTCCTCACTTCCCGTTCAGCCTCAATCTCCTCCTTAACATAAAGACCGACATAATCAGAAAGAAAGCTTTCATAATCATCACAACTGAATGCTGCAGGAAGGAGCCCTGATCTGAATATCCTATCAAGGGGAGTCTCAAAATCCTTTATCTCAGGCCATACAAGGGAATGAAAATTGAGCCTGCCAGCTCTGCCTCCGAGCAGGTTCACGCCTTTCTTCTTCAGTTTTCTTGCACTGGATCCCGTGAGAAGGAAATGGATATCTGTCTCCTCGATAATCATATGGACTTCATTGAGAAGCTCTGGAAGCCTTTGGATTTCATCGAGGACGACAACACCGTCATTGATTCCTTTTGCCCTCAGAGTATTCTTCAGAAGCGAAGGGCGTATCGAAAGATCTCGGTAGAGCTCACTGTCCAATAGAGTCCATGACAGCTTTGACTCTGCAAGCTGGTTCTTTATATATGAAGATTTTCCAGTCTGTCTGGGGCCAAAAAGAAAGAGAGATTTCTTCTCAAGCCTTTTGCCGACATCCGCTATTCTCTCAATGTAATGGCTCATCCATTGCTCCTCTCTTGTGAGAAGTCTAACAGGAAAGTCGTAAAAATCAAAGTAATACTTTAGAATTTCTAAGAAATATCAAAGTAACACTTCAGAATTTTGAATATTATCTATCAAAACTGGTGACGGAAGCTGAAAACTTTTTTGGTAACACATTCATTCTTCTTGGATAGGCATCACAGAAGAAATCCAGGACGGTGTCCGAGCAATGCCTGTGATAATCCAATACAGGGCTCAAGCATCAAGCATGGTTTTTGCACCATGCCTGACAAAATGAAGGAAAAGCTTATCTTTCTACCTCTACAGTACCATCTTCTTTTACTGTGATTTTGTCCCCAGTCTGAACATATTCAAGGAATTCATCTCCAAGTCCATCAACAGTCGGCATTGAATTTCCGGTCCAGACATCTGCAAGGATTGCACCTGCAGCTGCAAGGGAATCAATTTCCTTTGAAAAGAGAAGACAGGAAGGCTGACGAGACATGCAAGCTGCTGTATAAAGAACAAGACCTCCTGTAGTTGAACCTATTGTCTGAGGCATACAGAGAGCTTTTCCAGCCATTGGCTTTTTATAAAGATCTGCATTGTTCTGATCAGAACATTTTCCTGTCTTATCTCCAAACATCAGCGAGTGCTGATAGCTCGCAAGCGTATTGAATCCACCTTTTGAAACAAGGGCTTCCGCACTCACAGATCCTTTTACTACAACTCTGCCTTTGAATGTCCTTACGCTCATTTTGCACCCCCTGTAATCATGGTGAGAAGATCATCTTCCTTGTAGTATCGCGCAGAGGTATATGTCCTGAGCTTATTCGAGCATGTTATGACAGGCATTGAAGCACACTGCGGATTATTCATGTACATGAGAGGACAGATATGACTCAGCACAACACCATAAGAAAGAAGCTTTCTGCCCTTCTCGCCTGCTTTGAACTTCTCCATGACAGCTGGAGCGGCTGTCATAACAGTAGGAATAGAAACCTTTTTAAGGCCATTTGCCTTAAGTGAAGTTTCTATCTTGTCACACCAGGCATCAAGCTGAGCATATGAAAGATGAGGACATCCTATGAATGCAAGTTTTGGCTTTGCATTTTTATCCTTCCAGATTATCGGGTAATTTCTTTCTGTTTCCTCAAGAACACTGTCATCAATGATAAATGTCTTATAATTTTCTCTCAGGAGGCTCCGGCCCTGTCTTACAGCTTCAGGTGTCAGATTCTCTATATGGAAAAGGCCTACCGCGCCATTTGATGCTGTGGCGGCTCCAAAATCCTTGAAATAAGCTTTAGCATCATCATCAAGCGATTTGAAATACTTATCCAGCCCAATGACATATGGGACCTTTTCCATGACCTTCATACCGATGGCAGAACCTAGAAGCTGAGCTTCAGGCTTCTTTGAAGTACGTACTTCAATAAGCCAGTCAGCCTTTCTGCCATCGTCTGTAAGAAGACCGAAATATGGAACACAACCTACTATCGAACCAAAGAGATCGAGAATTCCACTGTTTCTATTACAGCGCGCACCAAGAACACTATTTGCATATACAACTGCAGAACTCTCTGCCCAGGAAAGGATATCTCCTTCTTTCGGAGTATTTCCGACTTCGTCCATGTAGCACGTACATGTATATGCATCATCTGCCATGATACCGAGCTTTTTAAGCTGTGCATCATAGTCCTTCTGTTTTGAATACATCACCTTGAAAAAGATATTCTGTATCAGATTCTTAGGCACACAATCTTCCAATGGACGTGGATCGACAGAGAATTTCTGTGAAGAGACAGCTCCGCCATCAATCAATGTATCCATCAGATCATAGACAGGCTTCATTACAGACAAGCCAAAGCTTGTGACAAGATGACCATATTCTCCTGTTATATCGACCATTTTCTCAGATCCGAAAGTCTCTCCATACATGATGAGAGTCTTCATTACCTTCGCCTTGACATCCCCTTCTTTCCCATCAAGGATATCCTGCTGTCTTTTAGTCAGTTCCATAGCAAACCTCTTATCTTATGATAACTCAGATCTCTCTGATTATCTTCTTATAGAACTCAATACCTGCAGGAAGTGTATCTATATCGATATTCTCATTGATAGCATGTATCGATTCATATTGCTGGTTGTTGATTTCTAAAGGTGCAAAACGGATTACACAGTCCGATATCCTTGTATAGTGCTTGGCATCCGTTCCTCCCGTCATTGCATACGGGCAAGTTATAACACCGGGGAAAACTTCCCTGATGACATCCTCAACCCTGTGGAACAACGCGCTGTTGTGATCAACTGTTGGACAGGCATGATTGAAGTTTATAGTCTCCACCTCGATATCATACTTTCTGGCACGTTCCTGGAGGATTCGCAGAGTCTCCTCCGCATCAGTGTGATGAATGACACGGCAGTTTCCTGTCACATATGCCATTTCAGGAAGCACATTCAAACCTTCTGACCCCTTTGCCATAGTAAAGGCAATCGTTGTCTTAATCATGGCAGTGGCAAGACGATTAACACTAGGCAGGACTTTCTCAAGAAGAGGCGAAAACAGCCGGGCATGCCTTAAAACGAAACCCATTCCTCCTTTCATTGTAGGCCCAAGCCGTGAGAACATTGTAATTGTTGTATCGTTCATCTTTGCCTTGAATGGGTCATGCTTCTCGATATCCGCCATGAACTCCCCGAGGCGGACAAGCGGAGTATTCTTTCCTGGAGCAGAGGCGTGTCCCCCGTTTCCTCTTGCGATGAAACGGAAGTTGCATGTACCTTTTTCAAGCGTACCCATCATTGCAAAACGTCCTTTTGCCCCTTTGATAGGCTCTGCCTTGATCATGCCACCTTCATCAAGAACAAGGTATGGATGAATTTTCTTCGCCTCAAGATAATCAACAGCAAGACTTGCACCTGCTCCATTGACTTCCTCCCCATCCGATGAAGAGATGTAGATATCACGGCTGGGTACATATCCATCTGCAATAAGCTCATCAACAGCTTCGAAAATACACATCAGAGAGCCTTTTGTATCAACAGTACCCCTGCCCCAGATCTTACCATCCTTTATTGCTCCAGAAAACGGAGGTTCCTGCCACTCACCTTCTGCAGCAACCACATCCTGATGGCTCATGAGGACTATAGGATTATCATGATCCTTTCCTTCCCATCTCAGAAGAAGCGCTTCTCCGAACTTATTGATTTCACATGTAGAGAAAACATGTGGAAAAAGGGAACGCAGCACTTCATGAAAAGCCTGGAATTTATGCGAGTTATCTACATCAACAGCACTTACTGTTTCACACTGAATCATCTTTGAAAGTTTTTCTTCCGGTCTCATTTAATCCATCCTTTACGATAGAAGATAAAGCCTGCAGCAATAGCGATAGCACCGCATGCAATAATCATGAAGCTTGTGGAGTTCACCAATGAAGGTATCACAACACAGAGAAGCGTCATAAAAAGAAGAGGAATCGCCGTAAGCTTGAGGCTCTTCTTGAAATACTGGTATCCAAGAGCTCCGAAGAGCGCTGGGATAACATTATCAAAAGCAGGTTTTAGAACAGGATTGCTCAAGATCGGAGTAAGAGGAATCAGCAAAAGGACACCGATGAATATGACAACCATTGTCACCAGCGATGATGTTGCAACCGACAATGTTGATATTATCTCATTCTCCTTTGTTCCTACCTCTGCATGTGCGATGTCTCTTGCATTGAATGCGCAAGGAAGCTTGAGGTTTGTGATGTTCCCTGTGATAAATGCAAGATAGCTTGCTCCTGGTCCGAGAAGAGGCACATAAATCAGATACTCAACAACACACGAAGGAATGTAGATAATCAGAACAGCAATCGAAGCCTTGATAAATCCATTCCACTGAATCTCTGCTCCAGTGAGCATGGAAAATACAAAAGGTACTGCCAAAAGCATTAAAAGAGCTATTGTCAGCCCCACTCTTCCGAATCTATGAATTGAGTTGATATAATCAGAATATTCGAAGTTTTCTGTTGTTTTCATACAACACCTCCCATATTCAGCAGGACACTTCCTGCCATACCGAACAGCATTGAAAGAGCAAGCGAGAAACTATCAAGAATTTCTGAATGAAGAACTTTAGCAAGCTTTTCAAAGATAGCCATGAAGACTGCAGCGATAAGGGCTGTAAGGAATGGTATGAATGCCGTAGCTCTTATTGCCATTGATATATAAGAACCAACGAACGCAGAGCAAAGGCCTATCATCATTGCAGTCATGGCAATATTGGCAAAGCCTCCACCATTGCCACTACCTTTCTTATTTCTTTCTATCGAAAGCTTGGATGAGTATTTTCTCAGAGTCAGTATACAAAGAATACATCCCCAGATAATCCCGAATGTCATTACAGCAAGAATGGTAACGAGATTATCGAGATTAAGAATTGAACTATCAAGAGCCTTTCCCATGCTTTCTGCTGCCATCTCTGCAACTGTTGCCTCATACTGAAGATTACCAATGACAGACAACCGTAGCCATGATACCGGAACACCAAGGCTTCCAGAAAGCGCAATAACACCAAGAAGAATTGATACAGATGGCAGAACAGTAAATGAAGCTGAGGATGTTATGGCTTTCCTCAAGACCTTTTTGTCCATACCTATTGCAAGTCCTGCTTTATAGCTTTTCACAATGAAAAGCAGACAAAGCCCTGCAATAAAGAAAAGGACAATACCCACAACAAGATAAAGTGGAAATGAATTCGCTATTTCTAGATATGACATGGAAAACACCATATCATTCACAAAATATTTACTCAATCAAAAAGGCCCAGCCAGAAATCTGACTGAGCCGAAAATTCATATCAGATGGAAGCACTGCTTCCACCACGATCCACCCAGGTGTTATCACCTGAAGCAAACCTCCGCTTATACTCACGAACGGTATAGACATTAAGTCCAGCAAGTCTAGCGGCTTTTTTATATCCGTATCCCTGCTCAAAGAGCTCTAAGCACTCTCTACGTTTGTCATTCGGTATCCTGTGCTTCTGGAGGGATGTGGTGTTATTATCCATATCATCCTCCTGGAAGGGTGCAGCCTCGTTGAGGCTGCAATTGGATTTTACTGAAGCGTAGTAGTACTACCAGTTGTAAGAAGAACAGTCTCTTCTACAGCCTTTTCATTTATACCATCAATATAAGATACAACTACCTCAAGCTGGATACCTGGTACAGTCAGAGAAATAGAGGAACCTGATGTATACTCTCTGTCACCAACAACAATCTTTGTGATTGAAGGATTATCAACTGTTCCATGTTTAGTATAAGAACTTTCAGCAACATCAAAATCTGCGACAGCGAACTCGTTAAGACTTACAGGAAAATCATTTGCTGGATACTCCTTTCCATCAAATGTAATTGCGAATCCACTTGCAGCAGGTTCAACATATTCCACTCCTTCGAATGTTACAGTAACTGTCTTCTCATCATAAGAACCATCAGAAGTAAGCCATTCAACTGTAGCAAGGATAGTATTACCTGTTGCTTCAACTGTCTTTGTGGAACTCTGAATTGCCTTGATTGAGATTGCGTAATCATCTGTACTATCTTCAGCAAGGTTGCTTATTACAAGATCCTCAGCTGTAATAGCAGAGATTGGAGAATCTATCAGTGCAACGTAGTCCTCTGAAAGAGAAACAGTTGGGTCACTCGAGGAATCAAACTTCACATAGCCTCTTCCTGCAAGAACAGTAACCTGATCCTCAAGGCGCACACCATTTACGAATGCAGAGATTGTGTAAGTTTCCTCTTCGTCACTAACGGTTGTATTAAATGTTGTTGTTACTCCATTATCAACTCTATATCCCTCTTCTTCATCAACGAAACTGCTAGATGCCTCAGAAAGGGTCTTAACAACACCAAGGTCATTAACTGCCTCTACAGTAAGTGTTGCAGTTGTTCCCATCATAGGAGTTACACCATCATCATTGAGTGTATCTGTGTATGTTACCTCAACATTGAGACCTGTAGCAACTGCAGTAGATGCAACGATTGGTGTATCACCAGAATATGCATCGTATGACTTACCATCTTCTGCTGTATACCTTACGAGAATATAGAATTCTTCACCTTCTGCAATTCCATCTCCCACTACTGGCACATACCTATATGCTTCTGTAGTCCAAAGAGCAATTACATTATTACCAAACTGACTTGCAGGAACCACAACATCATCTGCGCCTTCAGTCATATGGAGCGTAATGCTATCAAGGATATCTGCAGGCTTAATAGCAAGAGCAGAATCAATGTCATCATAAGCTTCCATTGCTGCAGGAGCCTTAATATTACTCTTGAAGTCAGCAGTAATAGATGAAATCTCAGGAACAGGATCAGCAGCACCTACTACTGTGAAACAAGTAGTATGGCCTTTGACTCCCATGTACTCTGCCTGTACAGCAAGCTTATTTCCTTCTATGAATTTCTCCGCAGGTGTAAATACAGTGCCGACTGTTCCATAAGAGAATACAACATTCTCTTTTGCAGCTGCATCAAGTCTTTCATATGTGGAATCATTGATTTCAAGAATTACATCATAATCCTCAGAAACAGGAGAAACAAACTTATCCCCTTCCTTGAAAATAGGAACTTCAAATCCTTCAACAGTCTCAACTATGACTTCAACCTTTGCCGGGTAAATAGGATTTCCAACAAAAGGAACAACCTCATCGTTGTAAATTGCTTTTACCTCATAACCCTCGCTTTCATCTCCAACAAGGTTCTTCTCAATAAGATCAAGTTTTCTTATCGAATCAACGAAACTAAGAGCAATCTCTGTATCAGCCGGAAGCTTCTGTCCCCAGAAAGCTTCTCCATTGTCATATTTACCATTGAATATGACATCATCAAGTGTTGGAGCAGGAACTTCATCATAGCTGAGAGCCTTAAGAACATACCCTGGTGCAAAAGCAACAGCAGTAAGTTCTTCAATTGCATACTCAGTCTCAACTGGCTCAGCATAGTCGATTGTAATGAGATATGTCTCATCGAGTGCATTTGAAGCATCTTTATTTGCATTCTCTACACCAACAAGAGCACGTACCACAACCTCTACCTGTGCAGTTGGATTAGACGGAGATACGAGAGTATCCAGAGCTGATTCATCTTTTACCTTAACAACGAATTCAGAAGATGTAAGAGCAACAGATCCCTCTGTTCCATAATAAGCTGTTACCTGGATGTCAGATGGCTTGATTGCCTTTGCTTCTGCTACTGTATATGACTCCTT
>CALXYN010000064.1 GCA_944392975.1 uncultured Spirochaetaceae bacterium
GTTCTACGTAGCTCCTGTTTTGAATGCAGCTGGACGCTTAGGGCATCCCATGGATGCTTTCTCGTTGCTGACTTCCGAGGATCCTGTAGAAGCTGATGGCTTGACAGAGAATCTGCTTGCTATGAACAGACAGCGACAGGCTAATGAAGAAAATACGCTTTCGCTTGTCCGAGATAAGGCCCGTGAGAGTTTTGAACATCTTGATGGAAAGTTTGTGATAGTTGCGGATGAGGCTATTCCTCGAGGTCTTACAGGTGCAATTGCTTCCCGTCTTTCGAAAGAGTATTCAGTGCCGTCTGTTGTCATGGCCACTATTGATAAAGAACGTATATCTGCCTCAATGCGCTGTTCAAAAAAGTATGATGCAAAGTCGTTCCTTTCCATATTTGCACCTCTTTTTGATGATTATGGTGGACATCGCTGTGCAGCTGGTTTTTCCATGAGCTATGAGAATAAAGATAAGCTTCTGATGATGATGGAGAGTGTCGTACTTGCCATGGACAGTGAAGCACAGCACGAGGAAATCATGGCAGATGCTGTCATTCCGCCTGAGTATATGACTACAGGACTTTGGCGACTTTCCTCAATGCTGGAACCTTTCGGACAGGAAAATGAAGCGCTTCGTCTTTATATAAAAGATGCTGTCATCACAGATATAACACAGCCAAAACAGGACCAGCGCATGATGCGTTTTTCTGTAAGATTTGGAGTCTATTCCTGGCCAGCCCTTTGGTGGGAACCAGAAGATAGGGATAGCTATAAAAAGGGGATGCATGTCAACATTGTTTTTTCTCCTGACGTGAATTACTGGAGAGGAACGGAGAAAGAGCAATTGCTGATTTATGAAATGGAGAAGCGGGAGCAATAAACACATTGACAGTAATCAGTCAAAATGATAGTTTACCGAAGGATTCTGACCCAGATGGGAGAGGAGGTGATTTAATATGGCATACGTAAAAGTAGATGAGAACGAACCACTCGAGAAGTCAATCAAGCGTTTTAAGAGAATGGTTGAGAAAGAAGGTATCATCCGCGAGTGGAAGAAGCGCGAATACTACGAGAAGCCCTCTACCATCCAGAACCGCAAGAACAAAGCTCTTGCGCGTAAGCAGATGAAGAAGGTCAGGAAGATGCACGCTTCCAAGTCGTATTAATCACACGGCCGCTGAAAAGCGGCTTTTTTCTTACCATGTGACTGGAATCTTCATTGTGTTTTTCTTATTTCCCATTGATACTGTACTAGAAATAAGGGGATTCAGATGGGGAAATCATTTAAAGTCATTATTTTGGGCATTGTCGTATTATTAGTGGTTACATCATGCGGTAGCATACGTTTACCATATGATGATGTAGGTCTAGTTGCAGATGTGGTCTCAAAGGATTTTGAGGTTCTTGGTCCTGTTTCAATTTCTTCTGAAATACATAATGTTCTTGGAATTGTAAGCTGGGGAGGAACCGGTTATGTTGATTTGCTTGATAAGGCACGAGAACTTTATCCGGAGACAGATGCAGTCATAAACATAACGGAGGATATGAATAGATTTAGTATTTTCATTTTCTACAATAAGTTTGGTCGAGATTTATCAGGTCTTGCTATCAAGTATGTGGATAATGTCGATGATCATGCCGTAGATATTGATGTGAACCTGGTGCAGGACAGTACAGAGTAACCGCATATTCCAATCGGTTTAAAATTGTGAAGATTCCTGCTTTACAGTGGGAATCTTCTCTTATAATTAATACATCAATTCTTTTCTCTGGAGGTGTATGGTATGAGAAAGATTGTTGCTGTTGCGTTTGTACTTCTTGCATTTACAGGGATGCTCTTTGCAGGAGAAGGAAGAATTGGAGTTACTATTGCCCCAGACTGGATGTGGTATTCAAATCCGGAAGATACTGGAAAAATGGACTTCAACTTGATGGCCGAAGGTGCAAACTACTTTGGAAAAGAAGGTGGTTTCGGCATTGAATATGGTCTTGGCGTTAAATTCCCTGTGAATACATGGATAACGGATAATGATCCGCAGAAGGTTGAAGATGGAAAGAGCTCCTTCCTTTTCAAAGTTGGTGCAGGGTATAAACATGCTTTCTCTGATATGTTTGGGCTAACTGCTGGTCTTGGTATCAGAGGTTCTGTCTTAACAACTGATGGAGGTTTTGACTTGGGTGGCATAATAGGAGTTTCTGGAAAGACTACAGTTTTCATGATGGATATATATGGAAGTGTTGCTGCAGATATCACGCTTCTCGATTTCTTAAGTCTGCAGGCAGGTGTATCCGTCGGAGGACCTGTTGTGAGTTCTTGCAGAATAACAACAGAG
Organism: uncultured Spirochaetaceae bacterium; assembly: GCA_944392975.1. Classification (GTDB taxonomy): domain Bacteria; phylum Spirochaetota; class Spirochaetia; order Sphaerochaetales; family Sphaerochaetaceae; genus Ornithospirochaeta. The sequence continues at coordinate 2,322 of CALXYN010000064.1, forward strand.
GGTAGCATAGGTGGAATTGGAGGAGGCGGAACAGAGACCGTTGATCTTGATCTTTCGGGATTCTATCTTGCACCGTTTGTTGGTGTTTCATTCGTATATTGATCTTGAAATCCCGGAAAGTTTTTGCTCTTCGGGATTTTTTATGCAGAGAATTTCCTATTCGATTTTGCTAGAATGGCAATATGTCGGTTTTCTGGAAGACAAAGTTTTCAATCGAGCCTGGCCTTGGAATGGAAAGTTATAGCCTGGGCCATTTCTTTTGGCTGGCAGTTCTCGTAGTTCTTATATTGTTTCTTGGAAAGAAATATAAAAACTGTGATGAGAGTGGGCGGCGGAAAATGCGCCTCACTGTCGCATTCCTTACAATTGCAGATGAGCTGTCAAAATATATCCTGACACTTCCTACTGGGCAATGGGACTGGAATTTCCTGCCGTTTCATCTTTGCTCAATTTCCATGTTCGCTGTCCTTATTCATTCCATTACGGGTAATAAATATCTTGAAGAATATCTTTATGCAGTTGGGCTTCCTGCCGCAACAATGGCGATGGTCTTTCCAGACTGGACAGGACAGCTTCCATTTTTCAATTTGATGTGCATACATTCTTTCACAATCCATATGCTTCTGGTCATATATCCATGCCTTTTGATTGCAGGTGGTTTTAAACCGGACATCAGGAAACTAGTTGTTGTTCTTTTTGCAGTACTTTTGCTTGCGATTGTGATGTATTTTGTGAACAATATTCTTGATACTAACTTCTTCTTCGTCAATGGAGGAGGGGATGGTGCAAATCCGTTATCTATTCTGGAAGGATATGTTGGCAGATGGTATCTTCTTGCAATTCCTCTTATCGGAACAATATGCTGGCTTCCTATGTATATAATCCCAAATAGATTCGCAAAAAGGGTCCGTTGATTAGCTTTTTTGTAGTTTACGTCAGAAATACCTATTTGATTTGACAGCTACCGCAGTCCATGTGATACTGATTACGTAAAACATTAAAAAGGAGTGCCTATGCTGATTCTAATCTCCGATGCATTTGATAAAAGCTTGCCGGAAAAGCTCTCTGTTTATGGAGAAGTCACTGATGATAAATCAAGGCTTAACGAAGCTGATGTCGTTCTGATTCGCTCAAAGACAAAGGCTACCAAGGAATATATTGATTCTGCTCCTAATATGAAGCTTATTATCCGCGGTGGGGTCGGAATGGACAACATCGACAAAGAATACTGCAAGGAGAAAGGCATCATTGCTGTAAACACTCCGAAATCTTCTGCAATTGCAGTTGCTGAGCTTGCTTTTGCATTGATGATTTCCGTTCCATGCCACATTCCTTTCTATGACAGCACTATGAAAAAAGGAGAATGGCAGAAAAGTGTTAAGCGTACGGAACTATATGGAAAGACACTCTGTCTTCTTGGTATAGGAAACATAGCGAGAAAGGTTGCTGAAAGAGCGAAAGCTTTCGGCATGCGTGTTGTGGCATATGACAAATATGTTGAATCTTCAGATCTTGCAGAAATGATGAGTCTGGAGGATGCCGTCCGCGAGGCAGATTACATATCGATGCATCTTCCATATACTCCAGAAACTGACAAGATGGTTAATGCATCCCTTATTGCTGGAATGACGCATCATCCTGTAATCATCAATACAGGCCGTGGCAAATGCGTGGACGAAAGCGCAATGGCGGAAGCTCTTAAGAGCGGTGCTGTTTCCTGGTTCTGCACTGATGTATATTCCTCAGAACCTCCTGCTGCAGATAATCCGCTTCTTGGTTGCGAGAATATTACATTAACTCCTCATGTAGGAGCCAATACTACTGAAAACCTTCTTAGAATAGGTGAGGAAGTCTTTGAGACAATCGGTAAGTTAAAGGAGGAAGGCAAGATATGAGAAAGCTTAATTTTGCAGCTGGCCCATCTGTAATGCCAATGGAAGTTCTTGAAGAACTGCAGAAAAATCTCGTGGATTACCATGGAAAAGGGTTGTCCATGATAGAAGCATCGCACCGTGGTGGAATGTTTGAAGAGATGTATGATGAATGCCTTGCTGATTTCCGTTCCATTCTCTCCATCCCTGATAACTACGATGTCTACTTCCTCGGTGGTGGTGCCACTCTCCAGTTCACAATGATTCCAATGAATTTCCTCCTTTCTGGAAAGAGTGCAGATTATACAAAGACAGGTTCATGGTCTAACAAGGCTGCAGATGATGCTGCAAAGCTTGGAAATGTGAATATCCTGTTTGATGGAAAAGAGAGCGGTTATTCAACCCTTCCGGATCCAAAAGAGATTCGTCCATCCGACGGTTCTTGCTACTTCTATCTCTGTGCCAATGAGACAATCGGAGGAATTGAATGGCAGGAATTCCCAGATACAGGAGACGTCCCTCTGATTGCAGACATGTCTTCCGATATGCTTTCTCGCCCAGTCGATGTATCCAAGTTTGCAATGATTTATGGCGGTGTGCAGAAGAATCTGGGACCAGCTGGTGCCACGTTCATAATCATGCGCCATGATATGCTTGAAAAACGTAATCCTGATCTGACTGCATATATGGATTATGCAAAGCATGCAAAGGATAAGGGGCTCTACAATACACCTCCTGTATTCTCAATCTGGGCTGTTGGTCTTGTCCTTAAATGGATTAAAGCAAATGGTGGAGCTGAAGGAATGCTTGAAAATGCCAAGCTTAAATCAGGTTATATCTATGATGTGATTGATGGGTCTTCCGGGTTCTATCGTTCGCCTGTTGATAAACGTTACAGGTCAAGAATGAATGTCGTATTCCGTTGTCCTTCTGAAGAGCTGGAAGCAAAATTCCTTGCAGAGGCACAAAAGGAAGGCATGATTGGTCTAAAGGGGCACAGGTCTGTTGGAGGACTGCGCGCAAGTCTTTACAATGCACTTCCGATGGAAGATGCAGCATCTCTTGCGATGTTCATGAAAGAATTCGAGAGGCGTAATGGTTAAGAAAATAGATGAAACCAATAAGGCCATCATCAAAGCTTTAGCCGATGGCCGTCGCCCGTATTCTGCTGTTGCAGAAGAGCTTGGTATAACAGAGAATACTGTACGATCAAGGGTGAATCGAATGATTGATGAAGGAATTCTCAAGGTGACTGCGCTTGTAGATCCTTCACTTATCCCCGGTGTGCAGATAGTTGTGATGGGTGTGAAGCTTAAAACAATGGATCTGGAGAGAAAGGCTAGGGAGTTTTCTGCTTTGCGAGGTGTTTTCTCTGCATCGGTTGTCACGGGGCGTTATGATTTGATTGTACAGCTGCAGCTGTCGGAGGAAGATGGACTGTCACTTCTGGATTTCTTCAAGACAGAACTTGTGAAGATTGCTGAGGTGCAGGAGGTTGAGACCTTTGTTGTCTATCAGTCTCAGCAGCTTTGGGTCCCATACTGCGTTTAAGAAAAACCTGCTTTCCAAAACCCTCTTAGTTTGGATGAAATCCAATCAGGAGGGTTTAATTTGTACTACGGTTTGATGCTATAATAGAAACCTAATAAAAGGAGTTATCGATGATTTCTACTGAATATATGGGTCTAGAGCTGAAATCTCCTGTGATTGTTGCTTCAGGTCCGCTTACGCAGAATATAGTCTCACTGAAGAAGGCAGAGGAAGCTGGGGCCGGTGCAGTTGTTCTGAAATCGATTTTTGAAGAGCAGATAGAGAAAGATGTGTCTGCAGAGATTGATAACAATGAAGAGTTTCTGGGACATTCCGGTGCTGACTTTGCAGCTTTTTCCAGAGACAGGTATATTGACCGCTATATGAAGCTTCTATCTGAGGCTAAGAAGAATCTCTCGATTCCTGTCATTGCTTCAGTGTGTGCCAAAACCATGGATAACTGGATTGAATATGCAGAACGCTTCATCAAATGTGGTGCGGATGGAATAGAACTTAATTATTATCCTATCTCATCAGACGCGGATGTATCTGGCTCTGATGTCGATAAACGTCTGATTTCCTTTGCTGAAAAAGCCCGGAAGGCTATTGATGGCCCTCTGTCAATTAAGATGGGGTATAAATATTCCTCTCTTGCGAACATCATCAAGACCCTTGATAAAACCGGTATCAATGGTATTGTGCTTTTTAACAGATTCTTCCGCCCTGATATCGATATAGAAAATCTCGCATTTACATCTTCCAATCCAGTTTCAGGAAAGGATGAGTATGCAGAGGCTCTCAGATGGATTGGTCTTATGAGTGGAGAGATCAAAGCTGATATGTGTGGCAATACTGGTATTCACGACGGAGAGACCGTTGTGAAAATGCTGCTTTCCGGTGCAAAAGCTGTGGAAGTATGTACAGCTGTCATACAGCAGGGTTTCTCGGTAATAGGAAAAATCAACGCATTTTTAGAGGATTGGATGAAGAGACATGGGTATTCTTCAATCAAGGATTTCTCTGGTCTTCTTTCCCAGGAGCATATTGAAAATGGCTGGATGTGGGAGCGAACCCAGTTCTTGAAGACCATTGGGGAGTGAGACTATGGATTTTTCAAAATACAGCGATATCGCGCCATATCGAGGAAAGGATTTCGAGGAGGCAATCAATCGTGTTCTTGAACACAGAGAGTATCTTGGCGCATTTGTCTCACTTCTTGTCGGTGGTAATGATATAAATGCAATTTATTCATATCTTGGCGGTATTCTCGAAAACATCAACAGTGTGAAGAATTACTCCGAGTTTCAGAAAAAAATAACTGCAGGTATATTCGTTCCTACCATCATCGGACGTACAATGTCTCAGTTCTCGGACTCTGGCTATGATTCAATCGATCCAGAAAAAGGTTATTTATTCCTGTCGAATCATAGAGATATTATCTTGGATTGTGCTCTTCTGGATTATACTCTGCTGACACATGATAAGCCTCTTTGTGAAATGGCCTTTGGTGATAATCTGATGATGAATCAGTTCATAGAAGATCTTTTCCGTCTTAATGGTGGTGTCATTGTCCGTCGTGCACTTGGCATGAAGGAGAAGTATCTTTCCACGATTGAGCTTTCTTCATATTTTGTTGATGTGGTAAGGGATGAGAATATCTCAGTATGGCTTGCACAGCGTCCTGGCCGTTCAAAGGACGGACTCGATGTCACTCAGCCTTCGATTATCAAAATGCTCTATCTTTCTCAGAAGAGCAAGGGCATAAAGTTCTCCGAGCTTATCAATTCGATGAATATACTCCCGATTTCAATCAGCTATGAGTATGATCCTAATGACATCAACAAAGGCCGTGAAGAGATTCTGAGAGAACAGCACCATGGTGAATATGAGAAGAAGAAGTATGAGGATCTCATTTCCATGGCCCGTGGCATGAAAGCAAATAAGGGAAGGGTTCATCTTGCTGTCGGAACTCCGATAAAAGGTGAGTACGATACTCCTGAAGAAGTTGCTAGGGAAGTGGATAGACAGATTCATCTGAATTATAAGCTCTGGGATACTAATCTGTTTGCATATGACTATATGGAGAAGAGCGACCGCTTTGCTTCAGAATTGAAAGATTTCGATGGAGAAGAGTTCCTTATGCGTTTTTCACATCTCTCTCCGAATGTCAGGGATTTTGTTCTTAATAGCTATGCAAATCCTGTCCGTTCTCGTATTAGGGAGGAAGAGGAAAGATGAGACTTCTTATCTCTCTTTTTCTCATCTTATCCCTTTCATCCTGTGCTTCCGAAGAATTCAGCGTATCTTCGCTTTCCATGAATACAGAAGAGGAGGATATGTTCATTAATGCTGAATTTTCTCCTTCTGATAGCACCTACACTTTCCGGCTTGTATCCCCTGATGGGGATCTTGTCTGGGAAGGGGGCTTCTTGGGTTCTGACTCTGAAAAGAAATCTGAAGAGCTTGAACTGACAGCTGGTGCCACATTCCCTGAAGGTCTTTATTCGATAATCATCTATTCGGACAAAGGCAATGAGATAACGGATACAATATCCTTCAGCTACTGAGTTCTTCCCACCATCATTCGCAGGTCTTTCTCCGAAAGCTTGATTAAAAATGTCCTTCCATGTGGACATGCCGGTTCATCAAGTTCAAAGACCTTTTTTAGAAGGGCTTCTGCACTCCATCTGTCTATTTCATCACCCGCTTTAATAGCAGCACGGCAGGCAATTATTGCAAAAAGCTTAGATTCCAGTTCCTTCTCATCCAGACGGGAGGATTGTATGAAATCTATAATCTCGCTTTCTATTGCCCGGCAAGCAGCAGGAAGTGCGGTAATTTCCCACTTGCCATCCCCTTTACGTGCAATCATGATTCCGAGTTTTGTATAGACTTCTGCATGCCTTTCAAGAAAATCATCGCTGATTGGATCCATTTCAATCTCAATAGGTACCAGAAGGTTCTGTACCGTTTTCTGGGACAGTAATTCATCATAAAGAATGCGTTCATGTGCGGCGTGCTGGTCCACAAGGTATAGTTCATCACCCTTTTCGGCAATTAAAAAAAGATGGAATGCCTGGCCGATATACCTTATTGTTTCTCCTTCAGGCGCTGCTGTCTGCACTGTCTCCACATTTCTTTTAATTTCTCTTTCCTTCTGCAGTGCCTTTGCTTTTTCAAGCCAGCGTTTGTCTTTTTCCCTGTATTCAGCATTAATACGCTCTGCTGTGTATCCTTCTCTATGGTATGGTTGAGAGTATGTCACCGTTCTTTCTGTTTTTTCAGGAATGAACTGCTTTTCTATTTTGGTAGTATTTTCCAGGATGAATTCCTTTTGTACTGGTGGAATAATCTCTGGGATCTTTCTCTTAAGTCCATTTTGCAGCAGGGTAGTGATTGCATGGTGTATTTCTGCCTTGTTTCGTATACGCACTTCTCTTTTTGCAGGATGAATGTTGAAATCCACCAGTTCCGGAGCATCATTGATGAATACTGCAGCATATGGGAAAGAACCTCCTGGAAGAAGCTCTCCATAGCCATATGTTACAGCCTGCACGATTGAGTATTCATCAACTGGACGATTATTTACGTATACTCTGATTTCTTTCCTGTCAGAACGTTTTACAGCGGAGTTTCCGGCAACGATGGTAACGGAATAATCCTCACCATCTTTTTTCAATTCATCTACATCTGCGTCTGCAATCCCGTCTCCTCGATAAAGGTACATGACTCTTTCTTTCAGGGAATTGCATATAGGCCAATCCATGCGGATGGCACCATCGGATACAAATA
>CALXYN010000065.1 GCA_944392975.1 uncultured Spirochaetaceae bacterium
ATTGAAGATTATATTGCTGAAGAGAGAAAAAAGGATCTAAGAAATGAATGATAAGCTATTAAATCAACCATATTCCATCAGTAATGATTTTCTCGATTTGAATTCAAACTATTTCTTTTTCACAGAACTTTCTTCCTGGGATGCCTCTGGTATGTCAGGAACAATCACCTGTAAACGATATAGAAGAAAGCTTAGATTATCTTTTAATCAAGAAATGCTACCATTTGAAGAAGCTCGAGGATGGGAATTTCCTGACGATTATGGTCAGGATAAAAAGATAAGATTCCGCATCCTTCTTCTGAAGCATGACATAATCCGACTACTTTTCCTTGCCGACAAAACAGGAATAGTGAATACACATGATGTTCCACTGATAATGAAATATGATGTTGATATCAACTCTTCTGAAGTCAACGGATGGCACATCCAGGAATATGAAAATGAGGTTATTTATTCAAAAAATAAAACAACAATAACACTGAAACGTAAGCCATTTATTTTAACAATCAAGCAAGACGGGAAAGAGATAATCAGAACTGTATCAATTTCTGAAAAGACTGGACTTATGAATGATAATCCAATCCCCTGTGGATTTATACAACAAACAGGATCAGAGCGAAGAGAACTTGCCTTCTCAAGTTTCATAAGACACGATGAAAAATTTTTTGGGTGTGGCGAATCCTTTACACAATTGAATAAACGAGGACAGCAACTAGATATTGCATCCAATGACCCAAAAGGCGTATCGACATCACAAATGTACAAACCTATTCCATTTTTTATGAGTAGTAATGGATATGGTTGTCTTGCACACTCCTCCTGTCCAATGACCTTTGATTTCGGTCATTCATACGATGGGGTTCAAACAATATTTACAAGTGAGAATTGTCTAGATCTTTTCATATTTACAGGCTCCCCAAAGGAGATTCTTTCACGTTATACAGAATATACAGGACGGAGTCCTATGTTGCCAGAATGGTCCTTTGGACTATGGATGGGGCGTATAAGCTATAACTCACAGAAACAAATTGAAGAAGTTGCCCACAAACTACGAGAATATGACATTCCATGCGATGTAATACATATTGATACTGGTTGGTTTGAAAAAGATTGGGGATGTGATTTCAAGTTCTCAGCAACAAGATTTCCAGAATTGGAATCAATGATAAAAATGTTACATGAGCAGGGTTTCCATATCAGTCTTTGGCAACTACCCTATTTCACACCCAATAATATGTATTATAAAGAACTTATCAGCAAACAGCTGGTAATAAAAGATCCTGATTCTGAGATTCCAACAGAAGATGCAATCCTTGATTTTACCAATAATGAAACTATTGTCTGGTACCAAGAGAAATTAAAAGAGCTTCTTGATCTTGGAATTGATGTCATTAAAGCCGATTTTGGCGAAGGTGCTCCATACCATGGTCTTTATTCAAACGGCAAAAGCGGATTATATGAACATAATATTTATCCATTGAGATATAACAAAGCTGTAAGTGATATCACAGACAAAGAAAAAGGATGGAAAATAATCTGGGGACGAAGTGCGTGGGCTGGAAGTCAACGTTATCCTCTGCATTGGGGTGGCGATGCTGAAAATACAAATCAAGCTATGGCAGCAACACTTCGAGGAGGACTATCATTCGGTCTTTGTGGATTCACCTTCTGGAGTCACGATATAGGAGGTTTTGTAAAAACACCTTCTGAAGACCTTTATCTTAGATGGCTTGCATTTGGAATGTTCACTTCCCATGCAAGGTGCCATGGGAATCCACCAAGAGAGCCTTGGGATTTTTCCGAAAATTTCATGACAGAATTCAGAAAACTGGTGAAGCTCCGTTCTAGCTTATTGCCATATATACTAACACAGGCAAAATTATCATGCCAAAATGGATGGCCAATGATGAGAAGTCTTTTCTTTGAATTTCCCGAAGATAAGACAGCATGGCTCATCGATGATGAATACATGTTTGGAGAGTCTTTTCTTGTTGCTCCTATTTTTGAAGATAATGCAAGCAAAAGACAAGTATATTTACCTACCTCTGAAAATGAATGGACAGATTATTTTTCAGGGACGAAATACAGTGGTGGGAAATGGTATGAAATAAGTACAGACAACCATATTGTAGTAATAAGCAGGAAGGGAAAAAATGAAATTCAATAATCCCATTCTAAGAGGCTTTAATCCTGATCCATGTCTTTGTAGATATAAAGATATTTTCTATATAGCAACATCAACTTTTGAGTGGTTTCCAGGAGTTCAGATATTCCAAAGTTCAGATCTCAGAAAATGGGAACTGATAACAAGACCGATTACGACATCTGGTTTACTGGATCATACTCCAGAATCTGGAGGAATCTGGGCTCCGGATCTCTCATACAATGAGAGGGATGGAAAGTTCTATTTAGCTTACACAATTGTAAATCAGGCCGAAAAAGCATCTCAAAGCGCACAAGGATTCAAGGATACACATAACTTTCTGATTACAGCTGATTCGATTCTAGGTCCATGGACAGAGCCGGTGTATCTGAATTCAAGTGGGTTTGATCCATCAATATTCCATGACGATGATGGTAAGTCGTACGTGGTAAATATGCTATGGAATTACAGAGCTGGAGAAAATAATTTTGATGGTGTGATAATACAGCAGCTTAATAACAAAACGAAAAAGCCAGAAGGACAGATTACAAAGATATCAAAAGGTACCTATATTGGAACAACAGAAGGCCCAAGATTATACAAACGTAAAGGTTGGTACTATCTTGTCCTTGCAGAAGGGGGGACATCATATCTTCACAGTGTTACAATCGGAAGAAGCCGTTCATTACTTGGACCATATGAAACATCAAAGCATACTGCCCCATTTCTTTCACAAGTCAAAGATAGACTTGCAGTAAAAGCATCGATATCTAATAACCCACTTGGTTTTTGTTATGATGGTATGCAGAAAACAGGACATGCAAGCTTCTGTCCCATAAATGAGAATGTATGGTTAATGGCATTTCTTTCTAGTCGCCCTGAAAAATATACAGCCCGTTGTCCACTGGGGAGAGAAACATCCCTTACAACGATATACTGGGGAGATGATGATTGGCCGCATCTGGATGAAGATATAAAATACAATCTTCAAAGCCAGAAAAACAGTTGCAGTATATGGAAAGAAGATTTCAATAACCCTGAAATAAAAGCTGATCTTCAATTTCTGAGAAGAAACTTCCTTGATGATAAAGCATTCAGCAAACATAGTTTTATTGCAATACGAGGAGGAGAATCCCCAGCTTCTAGAAATCAGAAAATTATAGGTAAAAGAATAACCGAAATGCGCTGGGAAGCCGAAACATTGGTAGATTTTGAACCTTCTTGTTATCAGGAAATGGCTGGACTTATTGTAAGATACAATGAATCCAATCAATACTATCTTGCAATCAGCAAAAACCATGATGACAAGAAAACAGTATCTTTGCACTGCTTTATTCAACGGCAATACTCAATGCCGGAAGAGTTCCAATGTAAAGAAGGGCCAATACAACTAAAGGCTGAATGCGAAGGAAGACTGATTACTTTTTCCTTTAAGGGAAAAGATGAAAAGAACTGGCACATATTTACGACAAGATTAGATTTCACATGTCTTAGTGATGATTTTTATAAACCGATTGGTTTTACAGGATCATTCATCTGCCTGACTTGTAACGACCTCAGAAGCCATAGCAAATATGCTTTTTTCGACTACCTAAAACTTACCACATTCAACGATGAGAAGGAAGTCTGATTGATACAACAAGACTGGAATCTGTATGCTGTATGGATAGACCATATTTTCTCCCATACAGCAGCTTGAGTTCCCGATTTATCAAAGACAATCCAATTTTCTGTCGTCCTGTATTCTTATTATTTCCAAGTCTTTCAATCATCTGGCTGAGTTCATATTCATTAACCGGTCCATCATTCTCAATATTAATCAGAAGATCTCTACCAGACTTCTGCACAGACAAATAAATATGAACCTTTCTGTTCTCCTCTTTCACAAGCGCAACAGCATGTACAAAACAATTCTCAATTATTGGCTGAATTGTGAATTTGGGGATTTCTTCATATAAAAGAGATTCATCAAGGACATTACATTTATACTCGAAAATATCTCCATATCTAAGATATTGAACCTCGATATAACTTCTAATGAATTCCAGTTCATCAAAAAGACTTATATATGTACCTAGTTCAAGTGTAGAACGTATCATCTGGGATAGATTTCTTATTCCATCAATAAGCTTCTCATCCTTACCAGTGGATATAAGCCCTACCATAGAGTTCAGAGAGTTAAAGAGAAAGTGAGGATCAAGTTTTGTTCTGATTGTATCAATCTGCATCTGTATCTGATTCTCTTCAAGTTTTCTGTATCTAACAAAAAGCATTGCAAGCAAAAGAATCGCAGCAAGCCCAACAAAGCCGGCAACCAACACAACAACTACTATTGGACGGACAACATCTTGTATATATGCAGAACCAAGATTTCCACATATAACATATCCACACTCACTTGGTGTCATCACAAAAGTGCAATCACTATCTTTAATAACAAGGCCTTCAGAATTTAGTTGAAGTTGTTCAGAGTGAGTGAGATTCAGATTTTCAGCATTTGAAAGTGTTTCATATGATTTCCGAGGATAATTCTTACTCGTCTCAAGCAATACACCATCTGCACTGAATAAAGAGACAGAATAATAACTTACAGGAAAAACTTTCGTTTGAATTGAATTGAAAAATATTTCAGAAATATTGAATTCAAAAGCTAATATATAAGCTTTATCGTATGTATAGAATGAAATATAAACTGGCTGCAAAGTGAACAGTCCAAGACTATCCTTATACGGCAGTCCTATGCTTGTTATTGCATCCTCTTCAAAATCAATAGCTAGAACATTTTCATCAATTGGTTTTGGAAGGAAGCCCATATCGCTGAAAACTTCAGATTTTCCTGTAGCTCTTTCTTCAACTGTTACAGATATTGCCCGTAATCCTGTAAATGCTTTCCTCGATTCATGGAAAAAAAGATCTCGGTATGCAGGATTTTCTAAATTCTCAGGATTCATCAGATTAACAACTGCGGAAAAATTGCGGACCATTCCGAGATCTATCTCATCAGCAAGAGATTTCTGCTGACTATACAACCCATCAATAACAGACTGTTCTAAAGAATCAGAAACAGAGGTTCCAATATACAGAACCACAGCAAGAATAAATATAAAAAGAACTATAACAAGGCTCAAAAGGAAGACAGAGGGCTTATCAAACCAGATGGATTTTTTATTGACTATCATATCAGGCCTTCCATTTCTCCCGCACGACTATTGAATTCTGTTCGAAAACGACCAGGCGTTATTCCAGTGTATTTTTTAAACAGTTTACTAAAATATACAACATCAGGTATTCCAACCTGTTCTGCAACCTGATTAATTGATACTGAAGAAATCATCAGCATATTCTTAGCAATTTCAATTCTGTACATATTCAGGTATTCAACAAAAGTCATTCCAAGATATTTACTGAAAGCCATACTGAGATATGTCCCAGATACGCAGCTGTTATCACTGATTTCCTTAAGTGAGAACTTCTTGCCATAATTGAGACTGATAAATTCTAGAGCTTTATGAAGATACTGAGGAACATTCAGATTATTTATATCCGCAATCTTTGAAGCGGGGCCTCCCTGCTTGTCAAAATACAGAACAAGCGAATCAAGAATCTTAAAGACATCATCTTTGAATACTGGCTTAAGAAGGTAATCAACAACCCCTAGATGAATTGCTCTGCGCACAAAATCGAAGTTGTTGTATACACTCATTATTATCAGCTTCCCATTCCACCCCTGTTCCCTGAATTCAGAAATGATATCAAGTCCATTATCTTTTCCTAATCTTATATCAGCAAAAATAACATCAGGATTCAGGAGAGAGAACTTTTCCCTTGCAGTATCACCATCACGGCATACTGCAACAATACTTATATCATGACCATACGAGGCAATACATTTAGCACAATACGCAGCAGCAATCTCTTCATCCTCTATAATCATTATCCTCATCAGATCATCCCTTTATTCCAGATAGTGCTATTCCTTCAATAAATGACCTCTGCGCAAAACAGAAGAATGCCACAAGAGGTGATATCGAAAGCAATGTAGCAGCCATTACTATATTCCATCTTGTATCATAATCTCCGCGAAGAAGAGATAATCCAACCGTGAGTGTCTTCTGTGAATCACTGTTGATGAAGACAAGAGGAAAAAGGAAATCATTCCAGGTATTCAGAAGCGTAATAATCGTGATCGTTATGATCGCAGGTTTTGCCAACGGCACGACTATCTGGAAAAGCCTCCTAAAATATCCAAGCCCATCAAGGATGGCAGATTCCTCGAGATCTATCGGGAGGGTTTTAAAAAACTGTCTAAGAAAGAATGTTCCATATGCTGTGAACGAACTTGTCAGGACTAGAGACCACAGATTATCCAAAAGATTCAAATGACGCATTATTATGAAATTCGGAACAAGAACAACCTGTCTCGGGACCATCAACGTCGCCAGATAAAGCATAAACAATGCATTCCTTCCTTTGAAATTCAACCTTGAAAATACGTATGCAGCAAGAATACTTGTTATAAGCGTTATGATGATAGTAAGAACAGAGACGAAAACAGAATTCATGAAATATGTTCCGAAAGGAATAATCGAGAAAACTTCCTTATAGTTTGACCACTGAGGAGAGGCAGGAATGAAAGAATAAGGAGACTCGATTACCTCCAGATCAGTTTTCAATGATGTTGCAAAAGCCCAAAGAAGAGGAAAAAGCATCACGACAGATACACAGATGAAGAACAGTGTCAGAAGATACTTATTCCATTTATACATAAACTTTCCTGTATTTAATGCATTCATAGCATGACTCCTATCAATAAAAGACCCACTTCTTGGACAACTTATCCTGGATAATGGTGAAGATAAGAACAATCACAAACAGAATCGTAGAAAGTGCCGAGGCATATCCCATACGGAAGAAACGGAAACCTGCCTGATACACATACATTATCAAGGTATTAGTCGAATTAGACGGGCCTCCTGCGGTTAGAACCGTAGTAAGATCAAATATCTGGAAAGAACCTATTATCGAAATAATCATAACAAAGAATGTAGTCGGAGAAATCAGAGGAATTGTTATAAAGAGAAACTTTCTCGCAGCACTTGCTCCATCAATCGAAGCCGCCTCATAATACGTGCTCGGTATCGACTGCAATCCAGCAAGGAACATAACCATGTAATAACCTATCTCTTTCCACAATGCGACAATAACAACACTCATCATCGATGTTTTTGGATCATATATCCATGTCGATGGAGGGAGGCCTATTGTTGTAAGTATCTTGTTAAGCATACCACTTGACATGTCAAACAAAGGTTGCCAGAGCAGAGCAACTGATACAGAAGATGCTATCATAGGAAGGAAAAGAATAGCCCTGAAAAATGTCCTTCCATACATTCTCTGGTTTATGAGAACGGCAAGTATGAGAGAGATGAATATATTGAACGGCACCTTCCAAAAAACATATACAACTGTGTTCTTAAGCGTTTTCCAGAATAATGGATCTGAGAAAGCTTCCTTAAAATTCGCCAGACCGATGAAACTTGATGTATTGAGAAGATTCCAATCTGTAAAACTCATCAAGATGGAAATCACAGTTGGAACTACCATGAAAACGAGCAAGCCAATAAGATTCGGCGCAACCATCACGGCAGCTACAAGACCTTCTTTTCGCCTATCTATTACCATATGAACTCCAATATACAAAAAGCCAGTAGCTTCCGTTGCAATTCAGCTGAAAAGCCACTGGCTGTCCTTCAAAAGCGGAATACTACAGAATCAATTTGATCTATCCAGAATTGCCTGCGCATTCGGGGCGATTTCTGTCATAGCTTCCTTAGCTGTTGTATTGCCCAGCATGATGTTCTGACAGATTGGTGTAAGCAACTGCTCAAGTTCTAGATAGCCCTTTCTGACAGGAGCAAGACGACCATACGTTCCGAAAACCAGATCCGTCACTTCCTGAATGTTTGTAGGATATTCGCCGTCACCAAGATAGAGATCCCAGTATTTCTCGCCCTTGATTGATGGTGGAACACGCTTTGCTTCCATGTAAAGAGACTCACCTTCATCACCTCTTGCAAATGTTGCAAAGAGCCATGCAGCTTCAAGATTCTTGGAATCCTTTGAAATAGCCGTAGCATTGGATTTTACAACGGTTGTCGGGACACCTGGCTGTGAAGGAAGCGGCCAGACTTCAAATCGTTTTCCTGACTGCTGGATTGTAAGGATATTGGCAGCTGTTCCCTGGAACATAGCAACCTTATCATTGATAAACCAGGAAGGAACGGAGGCAGTCTGTGTTCCTACCATAAGAGTCTCTGGAGGCATACATCCATCCTGATAAAGATCAGCTATCATCTGAATAGCTTCATAAGCTTCAGGCTGGTCAAAAGTAAACTCTGTTTTTGTTTCATCAAGAAGATCTCCGCCATTTGCCCATACATATGGATACATAGGATAGAGATCGGACTGGATTTCCATTGCAAAGCCATACTGCCTGTTCTCGCCCTCACCTTTTGAAAGAGCACGTACAATCTGATTAAATTCCTCGATTGTCCAATCATATGAAGGAAGTGGTATTCCAGCTTCTTCAAACATATCAACATTCACAAGCATGTAAACAGGAGCTGTTCCCCAAGGAAGGCCATAGCAGATATCTTCATATGAACAATCTTCCAGTCCTTCTTCATAATACATTGACAAATCATATCCACGCTTCTCAGCCTCAGCTCCGATATCCAGAAGACCACCTGAGCTTGCAAGGTCGGGCAGATACTGAGTTGAAATTCTCATTACATCAGGAGCAGAGCCACCTGCAATCATTGTAAGGAGCTTTGTATGATAATCATTATATCCTGAAACAACTGGTTCTACATGAATGTTCGGATATTTAGCCTCAAAGGCCGCAATAACATCTGCTTCTACTCCAATTGCATCTGGAGAACCCCAGAATGCATAGGTAATAACAATCTCATCATCACTGGAACTGGACGTGTCTTCACTTTTTCCACTTGCAAAAACGAATCCGCAAAGAACCAAAAGCATCAATAAAACAATACTGATACGCTTCATTATCTAACCTCCTTATTCACTCCTTTTATTTCTTCAAAGTCTCAATATAATTTTCGAC
>CALXYN010000066.1 GCA_944392975.1 uncultured Spirochaetaceae bacterium
GCCCTTTACTTTATTTGCAGCGGCCTAAAATGTATACCGTTTCATTGGCATTGCGTTCATTCTCTGACCCTGCTGCTGGTACAGATTGGGGTGCGATGTTTGCTATGTTAATGCTTTCTCTTTTACCTTGTTTCCTGATTTTCATTTTTTTCCAGAAATATTTAGTGGAAGGAATTGTTACGACAGGAATGAAAAATTGAAGAATGGAGCCAGTATTCACAATGGAAAAACAACTTGTAATTGACAATGTCCAGATAACAATATGTGATACCCGAATTGAAATGGGGCTTGCTGCAGCAAGGCATACCGAGAATCTTTATCGTCATATTCTTTCTGAACGGGGAGTTGTTAATATGATATTTGCAGCGGCACCATCTCAGGATGAATATCTTGAATCATTGATAAAAAAAACTGAAATTGATTTTTCTCGTGTTAATGCATTCCACATGGATGAATATATAGGGCTGGAAAAGGAGGCCCCAGCTTCCTTTGGAGTTTATCTCAGAACACATATTTTTGATAAGGCGGCATTTAAATCAATTAATTATATTGACGGTAATGTAGAGACCTGTTCTGAAGAATGCTTCAGATATGGAAAACTTATTTCAGCATTTCCCGTTGATATAGTATGTGCTGGTGTTGGGGAAAATGGACACATTGCATTTAATGATCCTGAATTTGCTGATTTTAATGATCCTCAGATTATGAAAGTCGTTGAACTAGATAATATTTGCAGACAGCAACAAGTTAATGACGGTTGTTTTCCATCAATAAATGACGTACCTAAAAAAGCTCTTACTTTAACTATTCCAACACTGATGAATGCAAAATATCGTGTTTTTGTAATACCGTCCAAACGTAAAGCAAAAGCAGTTCATGATATGTTTCTTTCATCAAGAAATGAAACTGTGCCTGCATCTGTAATTCAAGGGGATAGTTGTTCTTCTGTTTTTCTTGACCGTGATAGTGCTGAATTTCTTCTGAAGGATTTATAAAGGTGTATATCCAATGGCTGGAATATTGATAAAAAATGCAAAAATAATACTTCAGGATAAAATCATAAACGGGTCAGTGTATGTTGAGAACCACAGGATTTTGAAGATTGGTACTGATTATGGTTCAGATATTCATCCAGATATAATAATTGATTTAAATAATTTGTACTTATCTCCTGGATTTATAGAGACACATGTTCACGGTGGAGGTATGTCTGATTTTTCCGATGGAACATTTGAAGCTTATGAGAAAGCGTTAAATACACATCTGGAACATGGTGCAACGACTATTTGCCCTACATTGATTGGTACATCACGGGAAGAAATAGAAAAATCGATTATGGCTTTTGTAGAAATCCAGTCAATTATGGAACATAAAGTTTTTCTTCCTGGTCTTCACTTGGAGGGGCCATATCTCAGCCTCCGGCAGAAAGGAGCTCTTCCTGAGCAGTTTTTAAGAGATCCTGATCCTGTAGAATACAAATATCTAAGCACAATAGCTGGTGGTGTGATAAAAAGATGGACCTTTGCTCCAGAGAGAAATGGTGCAATCGATTTTGTAGATTACCTGATTTCAAAGGATATTATTCCAAGTATTGGGCATTCGGATGCAGAGTATTGTCAGGTGTTAGAAGCTTTTCGTCATGGCTGTCATTTGATTACCCATTTGTATTCTGCTATGTCCACAATTGTCAGACGCGAAGGGTTCAGGATATCTGGCGTTCTTGAAAGTGCATTTTGCATAGATGGAATGATATCTGAAGTAATTGCAGATGGAGCTCATATTCCACAGGAATTGCTTCATATGGTATGGCGTCTGATTGGTGATGATCATGTGATTCTTACAACGGATGCCAGCAGATGTGCAGGAACTGATGCAAAAAGAGCAACTATTGGAAGTTTGGATAATGGAATTCCAATCATTGTAGAAGATGGGGTAGCAAAGCTTCTAGATCGAAGTGCATTTGGGGGTAGTATTGCAACACCAGAAAGGCTTATCCATGTAATGTGGAAAAAGGTAGGCATTCCATTAGAAAGTGCTGTAAAAATGTATACATCAACTCCGGCTGCAATCCTTGGAATTTCAAATCGTAAGGGGTGTATTTCAGAAGGTATGGATGCTGATTTTGTTTGTTTTGATGATTCAGTAACAATTAAAGGAATCATGACACGTGGATATGTTTCTGGAATATTTAAAGGAGAAGAATAGATATGGGTGCAAAAGGAATTTTTATGAATAAATACCATGATGAGGTATTTAGTATTATCAATGAAATACATCGGTCTGAAAAAGAGAGGATTCTTACTGCAGCAGAGGTTGTAGCTGCACAAGTTGAAAAGGATCGGCTTGTGTATGTTTTTGGGCCTGGCGGGCATTCGAATCTTGCTGCAATGGAAGTGTTTTTCCGGGCTGGAGGATTAATGCATGTCTCTGCGATGATAGATCAAGAAACGATGCTTTCAGCTGGAGCCTTGAAATCGATGCAAGTTGAACGTTTGCCAGGATATGGAAAAATCATTATTGAGGATTATGGAATCGGGGAAGGAGATCTTCTTATTGTTGTTAATGCATATGGTATTAATTCTGCAACTATAGATGCTGCATTAACAGCGAGAGAACGTGGTGCTACTGTTATTGGAATTTGTTCACACGCGCATTCGACAGGAACCTCATTAGATCATCCTGCTAGGCATCCATCCAAGAAGAATCTTCAGGATGTTGTTGATTATACTGTGGATTGTAAAATCAAAATAGGAGATGCTGTTATTGAGATTCCTGGTTTTGAACAAAAAGTAGGAGCTTTAAGTACTTTTGCTAATGCATATGTCATGAATTGCATATTTATAGAGGCAATTGGGATACTTGTGGATAAAGGTATCAATCCTCCTGTTTGGCGTAGTGGTAATGCACCAGGTGGAGATGAATGGAATAATCAGTTTATTTCTAAATTCAGAGATAAAGTCCGTTGCCTTTGAAACATTACTGAGCCTTGTATTTGCCCATTATAATAGTTTGCAAATACAAGGCTTGATTTATGAAAAGCCTTTCATTCATATTTAAAATGCTGTAAAGATGCAACATAAAGCAACATATTTTGTAATAATTCAGTGTAAAATAGCTCATGATGCTACAAATCAGAAACTTCATTCTACATATTTGGGTTGAGCCAATGTTCTGATACTGTTAACTTCTAATTATCATAACAGGAGGCTTTTCGTGGATAAATTCCCTTATGACCCATGGCAAAAGTGCAAGACAATCAGCGGTCTGGATGCTGATCTCGTAATTTCCGCAGTTCAGAAGGAAATCAGACGCGGACATGAAGAAAATGCGGCAACGCTCGCATATGAAATGCTTATTACAAGCGAGGATATGGAAGATTACCTCTGGTTCCGTCTTAGAACCATAAGTGTAGAGGATGTAGGTCTTGCTAATCCTATGGCACCTGTACTGATTGGACAGCTTGATCAGATGAGAAGAGTTACAACTCAGTCTGGAGACAGAGGTCTTCTTGCTATTCATGCAGTCCGCTATCTTTGCAAGAGCCTTAAAGACAGATCCAGCGATGAAATGTATAACTGGATTATGAAGGAATATGCAGCAGGAAATCTCAGACCTCAGATTCCAGATTATGCAGTTGACAAGCACACCCTCAAAGGCCAGCAGGAAGGTAGAAATGAAGATGATTTCTACGCAGAGGGCTCAAAGGTCTATCCAGAGTGGGAAGATAGAGATAAGACGTATCGTGAGAGAATCATAAAGATTCTTGAAGAGCAGAAGAAAAACTGAGAGGAGAGTGTAGGATGAAGAGGATTATTGTAGCTCTTCTTGCTATGGCAATGATTTGTACATCTGTATTTGCCATGGGAAGTGCAGAAGAACCAGCTTCCGATTATGACAGGGTTGTTACGACAACTGTTACTGCAACATATCTTAACGAAACCTGGTTCAACACAATGAACGCAGATTTCGAGAAAGAGACTGGAATCCATGTTGAGGTCATCCCTGTTCCTGGCGACGAGGATGAGTACAAGGCAAAGATCAATATCGACCTTATGGCAGGTAGCGATGTAGATGTTGTCGAGACACTTGGTCCAAAGGATTTCTCCAGACAGGTCAGTGCAGGATTCTTTATGCCGCTTAATGATGTTGTTGAAGCAGCTGGCATCGATCCTTATGCACTGTATGGTGCAAACCTTCCTGTGGAGGATGATGGCAACTACTATGCACTTCCTTTCAAGCAGGAGATGTACTGTGTATTCTACAACAAGGCTATCTTTGATGAAGCTGGTGTTCCTTATCCAGAAGGACCTTGGACATGGGATGAGTATGTTGAGACTGCACAGAAGCTTACAGACAAGAGCAAGGGCGTATATGGTTCACTCATGAACGCAGACCTTCCTTGGATGTACATGCCGGCACAGCAGCTTGCAATCCCATTCTACAAGGAAGATGGAACATGTAATTTCGATGATCCAGCTTTCCGTGAAGCTGCAGAGTGGTTCAAGTACATCTCAAATGATCTTGGTGTACAGCCATCGGTTGCAGAACTTGAGGCAGAAGCTGCAAACTGGAATTACTATGCTCTCGAAGGTTATCGCCTCGCAATGTTCCCTCAGGGCAACTGGTTCACACGTCTCCTTAACAGCCAGGAGGATTATCCGAAAGATTGGAACTATGGTGTCGCACCGCTTCCGTCAGCTGGAGAGAATGGAAACAACAACCTTGTTTCTCTTGGTTATGTAGCCATTAATAAGAATGCGGCACATCCAGAGGAAGCTCTTGAGTATACACTCTGGATTGCTGAAAACCAGTGGAAGTATGAAGGTGGAATTCCTGCATTCGCAACCATGACAGAGGAACAGCAGCAGCTTGCGTTCGGTTCTATTGCTGAAGCATCTCACGGACAGGTTACTGTTGATGACCTTTACCAGAACCTCATCAACACAGGTCTTGGCGCAGTTTCTTCAGATATTGTTGGAACAGCAGCCGCTGAGTATTACAACATCGTCAAGGAGGAGCTTTCTTCCTACAATATGGATCTTCAGGATATCGATACAGCGATTTCAAACATCGTTACGAGAGTCAATGAAGCAATCGCAAGCGCAGAGTGATTTCACGGGGGCCGAAAGGCCCCTTTGTATTACCGGGAGGCGGGATGAGTAAATCTGGAATGATGAGGCGTGAGGAGAGGATAGGTTATCTTTTCATCGCTCCCTTCCTAATTATGTTCGCGGTTTTCAAGCTTTATCCGATGATTTACGGATTCATTGTCAGTTTCTGGGACCGCAATTCTGAAATGAAGTTGATGGATACGACATTTGTCGGATTCGATAACTACATCAGTGTTTTGACCAACCATTCTTTCTGGGAAGCTTTTGGCCATTCAATTGTTTTCTCCGTTATCTATATTGCTTTCCTGATGGTTTTCGGCTTTATCTTAGCCGTTATCTTAAATAGAAATTTCATGGGCCGTACTGCAGTCCGTACATGTTTCTACATTCCATATGTAACAAATATGATTGCAGTAGGTATCGTATTCAAATATCTTCTCAATCCATCGAGGGGTCCTGTAAATGCTATCTTCCGTATGTTTGGAGCAGATGGCCCCAGATGGTTCTCAAGCCCGACGCTAGCTTTGCCTACTGCTGCAATCGTTGCAGCCTGGGCGGCCCTGGCTTTCCATATCATCACATGTCTTGCTGCTTTGCAGGATATTCCACAGGATGTCTATGAAGTTGCAGAGATTGAAGGGGCCACGTTCATGCAGAAAATCAGATACATTGTTCTGCCGTTCCTTACTCCGACACTCTTCATGCTTTTAACAATCACACTCATAAATTCATTCAGGAATTATACTGCGATTGTCGGTCTTACAGGAGGCGGACCAGGAACATCCAGCAAGGTGGTTTCACTTCTCATATATGATGATGCATTCAATTTCATGAAGTTCAGTATCGCCAGTGCCGAGGGTGTTATATTCACGCTCTTCATAATTATCGTGAACAGGATTTTCACGAAAGCGAGGTCTGTATGGGAAAGCCGTTAAAGAAGAAAGACATCGTTTTCACTGTAGTGATGTGGATTCTTGCCATTTTGATGATTTATCCGTTCATCATGATGGTTGCAATCTCTTTCCGTCCTTCAGGACAGGCATACATGTCTCTATTTGCACCAGGTATTCTTTATACGCTCAGAAATTACAAGGAAGTGCTTTTCCATCCTAATTTCTTTGACTGGTACCGCAATACAATCGTCACGGTTGCAGTTACGATTATTATCAGGCTTTGTATAACCATCATGGCAGCATATGCATTCAGTAGATTGCGTTTCCGTGGTAAGGCCGCAATACTTGCTTTCCTTGTAGCTACGATGATGGTTCCTGGCGAGACGACGATGGTTCCAAGATACCTTTATTTCCAGCAGATTCATATCCTGAACACACTGTGGTCAATTGTCCTTCCTGAAGCAAGTGAAGTTTTCTATCTCATACTTCTTACTGAATTTTTCAGTTCTATTCCCGGGGATTTCACGGAAGCTGCTTCAATTGATGGTGCGGGGCATGGAACGGTTCTCACGAGAATATTCATTCCGCTTTCTGGACCAGCAATTGCAACGACTATTCTGTTCAGTTTTATAAATATCTGGAATAACTTCCTTGATCCATATCTGTTTATCAACAGAATCAGCATGCAGCTTATTACACCGGCTCTGCAGTTTTTCCAGGAGCAGGGTGGTGCAAATATGCCAGTGCAGATGGCCGGATCATCTCTTGCGCTTATACCTGTCATCATACTCTTTGTGTTCACACAGAAGTATTTCGTACAAGGTGTCGCCTCAGCTGGAATAAAAGGCTAAATTATTATCAGTTGCCCTTCAGATTTTCCTGAAGGGTATTTTTGTCCCTTTGCACCTTTCAAGGCGTATTCATCTGTATGATGAGAATAATTACCCGGCAAGATATTCCCATGCTGAGAGAGTTTTCTCCTGAATATAGTATCAGAGTACAGAAGGGAAGTAATATCGATGAAAATGCCACAGCTCTTCTTCTTTTTCATCCGACGCTTTGGGAGATGACTGAAGAAAACAATGCACTGAAGGATTCTGATATCATTCTCGTTGCCATTGTAGAGGAGTTCCGACATCTCCTTTATGAAGCAGTATTCCCAGATGCTGTTATTCTGGATGATGGCGAAGTTTTGACACCTGAGATCCTCAGAAAGACGAAGAGAAAAGAAATCCGCTTCACCGAGAAGGAGAAGCGGACGCTTATGGAGCTTCCATATGGCCTTTGCAACAAGAAACTGTCGAAGCGGCTGGGAGTTACGGAACGCTCAGTGAGAAGGATGAAAGAGCAGCTTATGAAGAAAACAGGACTTGTCTCATCACACCAGTTAATGGTTTATGCTCTTTTCTCCTCTGAAATCAATAATCACAGCTCTTCACATAACGAGGATACGGTATGACATCGCGGATGTTTGCAACACCTGTCACATACTGTATCGCACGTTCAAAACCAAGTCCGAAGCCAGAGTGTGGAACCGTACCATACTTTCTCAGATCGAGATACCACCAGTAATCCTCTGGTTTCAATCCAAGTTCCGTCATGCGCTTAACAAGCACATCATAGCGGTACTCTCTTTCAGAACCTCCGATGATTTCTCCAAGCCTTGGTGCAAGTACGTCCATTGCCCTTACTGTCTCACCATCATCATTCATTTTCATATAGAATGCCTTGATGTCCTTCGGGTAGTCCGTGACAATGACAGGGCACTTTGCAACCTGCTCTGTAAGGAAGCGCTCATGTTCGCTCTGAATCTCGACTCCCCATTTGACTGGGAACTCAAATCTGTCATTCTCTGGCTCCAGTACCTTGATGGCATCTGTATATGTCATATGCTGGAACGGGCTATCAATGACATGGCGGAGTGTATCAACAACACCATCAAGCACGAACTTGGAGAAGAATTCCATGTCCTCTGCATTTTTCTCAAGTACTGTTGAGAAAATGTATTTTAAGAACTTCTCCGCCCATTCCATATCTCCTTCAAGTGTACAGAATGCCATTTCCGGTTCAATCATCCAGAATTCAGCAAGGTGGCGTGCGGTGTTTGAGTTCTCTGCGCGGAAGGTTGGTCCGAATGTGTAGATGTTCTTCATTGCTGTGGCATAAGTCTCACCTTCAAGCTGTCCAGAGACAGTGAGGTTTGTCATCTTGCCGAAGAAATCCTTTGAGTAATCGACTTTTCCATCCTCAGTCTTTGGCACATTCTCAAGATCAAGGGTTGTCACCTGGAACTGCGCACCAGCGCCCTCGCAGTCAGATGCTGAAATAAGAGGAGTGTTTACATAGACAAATCCATTCTCCTGGAAGAAGGAATGAACAGCATATGCCATTGTGCTTCTTACTCTCATGACTGCACCGAAGAGGTTTGTACGTGGTCTCAGATATGCCTTTTCCCTCAGGAATTCAACAGTATGCCTTTTCTTCTGAAGGGGGTAATCTGCAGGGCATTCACCGACAAGCGTGAGATTGGAAACAGCCATCTCTGTCTTCTGATTGCCTCCCTGTGATGCGACAATCCTCCCTTCTGCTATAACGCTTGCACCAGTTCCGATTCTGTCCAGAAGAGATGCATCGATTGTATTTTTGTCTATGACGCACTGCAGCCCTTTGAGGCATGAGCCATCATTCAGTTCAAGAAAACATACGTTTTTGCTGTCTCTTTTTGTTCTTACCCATCCTTCGGCTTTTACAAAGGCATCGGATGGCTCCATCTGGAGTATCGTTTTGATTCTATCCTGCATTATCTATACCTCGGAATACGGCAATTATGCGCAAATAGGCATTTTGTTGCAATAAACGCAGGTAGTAATAGATAGCTATGTCAGTAAAAATGATGAAAATTTACCAGAAATCATATGATTGTGCAC
>CALXYN010000067.1 GCA_944392975.1 uncultured Spirochaetaceae bacterium
ACGACTCTTAAGCTCTCTTTCACATTCACCAAAGCGCGTAAAAAGTTCATCAACAATTGTGAATGCAATCTGATCAAGTGCCAGACCTTCAGGCACAGGTAGCACAGTCGTGCTGCCGACAGAATAGAGATTTACATATGCAGTACGAATGGATGAAAAGATTCCAAGAGCTTCTCTTGCGGCATTCTCTGCCTCGCTTGAATACAACTCAACCTCTGTCAGAAGGTTCTGATATATTTCCACTGCTAGAAGCTCCTGCAGACGGTCCGTCATACCCTCTGGATTATTTACCATGGCATTCAAGTCACCACCTGTAATAGCTTCATCAATTGCATTTTCAACAAGTGGATAACAAGATAAAAGCAATGGAGAGAAAATCTCTGAAAGAGAAGAAGCATAAGAGCTTTCAAGATTGCTGTATACAGGAGAAAAATCCTTATAGGCAGTGAATGAAGAAGGAAGCATTGCAATGAATACGTCTTCTCCTATTTCACCCTTCTCCACTGAAAGTTCAATCATGTCCTGAGTCAGGATCCTCAGGGCATTGATTTTCTCCTCATCGGTATAATAATCACCTCTTCCTTGAGTGACACATGAAGATAAAAGCAGGAAGAGAGAGAAAAAGAGAATGACATACTTCTTCATACCTAATGATTCTACACTCTGGCAAACTACCGTTCAAGATATGGGAATTGACTCTATCATCTCTCATTATTACTTTCTGAATAAGGAGAAACTAAATGAAAATAGTTCTTTTTGATGCAAAATCTTATGACAGATATCACTTTGATGAAGTCAACAAGGATTTTGGTTATGATATAGAGTATCTCACTCCTGAGCTTAACAGTCATACTGCACTGCTCGCAAAAGGAGCTGATGTCGTCTGCCCATTTGTCAATTGCACTGTCGACAGGGAAACAATTGACAAACTTAAAGATGAAGGGGTTAAGCTCATAGCCCTCCGTTCCGCTGGTTTCAATAATACGGATTACAATTATGCTCTCTCAAAAGGTATTCCAGTGGTTAGGGTTCCGGCATATAGCCCACATGCTGTTGCAGAGCATTCATTTGCTCTCTTGCTTGCACTTGTAAGAAAACTCACACATGCCTATGTACGTACAAGAGAATTCAATTTCTCTCTTTCAGGTCTTGTTGGTATTGATTTATATGGAAAGACAATCGGAATTGTCGGAACGGGAAAGATCGGAAAAGCTGCAATCGGCATTGCAAAAGGTTTCGGAATGAAAGTTCTGGCTTATGATCCATATCCGACACCAATTGACGATGTTGTATATACGGACCTTGATACACTGCTCTCTTCTTCCGATGTCGTCAGTCTGTACTGTCCACTGACAAAAGAAAACAGACACCTCATCAACAGTGAGACAATAAAGAGAATGAAAAACGGCGCTTATCTGATCAATACATCCCGTGGAGGCCTGATTGATTCAGAAGCCCTGCTTGAGGCTCTAAAGGATAAAAAACTAGGTGGAGCCGCACTCGATGTCTATGAAGAGGAAGCTGGAATTTTCTATACGGACCAAAGCGATACAGGTATTGAAGATGATATTCTTGCCCGTCTCATAAGCATGCCGAATGCAATCATAACATCCCATCAGGGATATTTAACAAAGGAAGCACTTGAGGCTATAAGCAGAACAACATTGCAGAATGTGAAGGATTTCATAGATGGTGTTGAGCTGAAAAATCAAGTGAAATAGATTTTCAGAGCTGTCAGTGTTGTGGCAGCTCTGTTTTTTATGATATTTTTTATATAAAAAAGATACGAAGATTATATATTTACAATCTTCGTATCATATAATTAACTAATTATTGATATATCAGTTTAGTTCAATTCTGCTTTCCAAAGACCATGGAGATTGCAGTAAGCATATACAGCTTTTGCATCACCATTATTGCAGAATATTTCCTCTGGCTTATCACCAGCTTTAAGATATTTGATTTTCAGTCCCTGTGCTGTCTCAACAGCAATCCACTCAATGAGGTGTTCTTCTGTCATAGGATGGGCAACAGAACCTACTTTAACAATAATTTCCTTATCTTTTACTTCAACTACAGGAATATGCTTCTCTGTAGCAGCTTCTGTAGTGTTAGCAACAATCTCCTTCATTGCATGGCCACAGCAAGATGGTGTGCATCCACCCTTCTTGATAAGCATTACCATTTCTCCGCAATCAGGACATTTATAAAATGTGAGTGCCATAAAATTCTCCTTATTATTCAAAAGTTAACAGCAAAATTGATAACAGACAAGACTTACCTCGATACAGTACCATGGCCACCACTATGCATGAGGGCAATCACATCAGCTCGCGAGACATAGTTAACATCCTGCATAATTGAATGGCATAGACAAGAAGCTGCCGTTGCAAAGTCTATTACAGTCTGCTTGTCCTTTCCAAGTTCTGTATCAGTAAGAGCGTAGAGAATACCTGCAGCAAAGCTATCCCCTGCTCCAATTCTGTCTACTATCGAAGTAATCTCATATGGCAAATACTTACCATCCACACATGGGGAAACATATTGCATGCCATCTGCAAGGTCATACATGGCAGCACCCCATTTATTATAAGTAGCGCTTATTGACTGTCTCATTGTCGTAAGCAAAAGTCTGACAGATGGGAATTTGCGGCTTATTGCCTCTGCAACATAAGGCTGCTCATCGATACGGGAATACGATTCAGGGCACTCTACATTGACACCAAGAAGGGTTTCTGCATCGATTCTTGCTGCAAAAAGAATATCCACATACTGCATCATTTCACTTATTACACGTCCTGCAAGTTTCTCTTTGGGAGTTCCTGGTTCCCAGTTCCAGAGCTTTGAACGGAAATTGCAATCAAAAGAAATGAGAAGGCCATGCTCCTTAGCCTTCTGCATACACATCAGCTGAGCCTTCGCAGCTTTTTCAGAAACTGCTGGAGTTATTCCGGAAACATGAAGAATCGAAGCACCCTGAAATGCTGAATCCCAATCATACTCGGACCCATCAGTCGTGGAGAATGTAGATCCCTCCCTATCATAAATAACCTTGCTCGGCCGCTGATCCGCACCCGATTGCACAAAGTAAATTCCCAGCCTTCCGCTGTTTTTCTTTAATACATGAGATTCATCTATACCAAGATTCCGGAGATTGCCAAGGCAAGCCTCAGAAATATCGTTATCTGGAAGGGCTGTTATATATCTTGCGGCTCCTCCCAGCAGGGAAATTGAAGCTGCAACATTTGCTTCGGCCCCGGCAAAGCAAAGCGTGACACGACCAGGCAATGACTGACGAAGTGTATAATACCCCTCCGTCGAGATACGTGCCATTATCTCACCAAAGGAAACAATTACCGACATATTCTCTCCTCAATGATCAGTATAGTTAACTTCCACGCCTTATAAAAGGTGGAACCTGCCAGAGAGTCTCATTCTCAATCAAAAGCTATGAGTTTACAGAACCCTTTCAAATGCGATGCGATCAGTACCATCATCACAGACAATGATTCCTGTCCTTGAGAAACCTTCTCTGATGAGTACTTTTTGCATAGGTGCATTATTGGCATGGGTATCTATACGGATATGTGGACAAAGAGAGAAAGCAAAATCGAGAATTTCATGCATGACGCCGCCTCTACGACCGGAAGAAGCAACGCGATGAATAACAACATACGGAGATTCATCCATCCATCTGCCATTCTTGATTACGGCATAGGTAGGATCAGGCCCGGCAAGAAGCATGAACACACCATAAATTCCTGCACCATCCTCAAGAACAAAAAGTCTCTCCTGTTCTATATCATACTCAAGGAGAGAACGCTGAGGATATCCATTCGACCATTGAGTCGCATTGCCGTTCTTGCGCATGAAACTCCTAGCCGTATTATATATATGGATAATGTCATCAATCTCCTGCTCTGTAGCCTTTCTGATCATGGGACAATGCTAACATCAGGATATCATCATGTACAAGGTCGCTTCTTGAATGAGATGTCTTCATTCTCCTCTGCAAGAAAACTTAGTAGAAAGCATTATGCTCATAAGAGATGATTTTCATCTAATTGAAAAAACATTATCTTTTCATAAATCAGCAGGAATGATGTCTGAATATTTTTTCTCAACAATCTTCAAATATGACACAGAAAGATTAAAAATTGTCAGGAACATTACTCAATGAATTCAAATTCTTATATTTTTTCTTGATTTTTTACGATAACTTAAATCAACATAAACAAATTTTCCGCATTTTACTTTAGCGATATTTTCTTAGTCCTTGAATGCGATACAATACAAAGAATACCTCCATGCTGTATAGCACGAGCAAGAGATGAATTTAATGAAATTTCTTTTGCATAAATGATGAAAATCAATGCATAAGCTTGCATATTTAGTCGATAGAATGATAAAGTCAGTCAATACTAATCAAAAGGGAGCGTAATATGAAGAAACTTTTAACAGCTCTTATGGTGCTCGTGGTGCTCTCCTCTGCTGTATTCGCAGATGCACCATTCCATATTGGCGTCGTTACCGGAACAGTTTCACAGTCAGAGGATGACCTTCGTGGTGCGGAGGCTCTTATTGCTGAATATGGCGCTGTATCAGAAGGCGGCTACATCCAGCACATGACCTACCCTGACAACTTCATGGAAGAGCAGGAGACAACGATTTCCGTTATCGCTGGTCTTGCAGACGATCCTCTCATGAAGGCTGTTATCGTTAACCAGGCTGTTCCTGGAACAGCTGAGGCTTTCCGCCAGATTAAGGCTATCAGACCAGACATCCTTTGCTTCGCAGGTGAAGCACATGAGGAACCATACCTCATCTCTGGTGCTGCAGACCTCGTAACATCCAACGACTTTGTTGCACGTGGATACCTTATGATCAACGCTGCACACGAACTTGGTTGCGATACATTCGTACACATCTCCTTCCCACGCCACCTTGCTATGGAGAAGATGCAGAGAAGAAGAGCAATCATGATCCAGACATGTAACGAGCTTGGAATGGAGTTCGTAGATGTATCCGCACCAGACCCGACATCTGACGTAGGTATCGCAGGTGCTCAGCAGTACATCCTCGAGCAGACTCCAGCTTGGATTGAGAGATATGGTCAGAACACAGCATTCTTCTGTACAAATGACGCACATACAGAGCCTCTTCTCAGACAGCTCATGCAGTATGGTGGATATTTCGTAGAAGCTGACCTCCCATCACCACTGATGGGATATCCTGGAGCTCTTGGAATCGACCTCTCAGCAGAAGCTGGCGACTTCCCTGCAATTCTTGCAAAGGTTGAGGCTGCTATCGTTGAGCAGGGCGGTGCTGGACGCTTCGGAACATGGGCATACAGCTATGGCTACACAACAACAGCAGGTCTCGGACGCCTTGCTATCGAAGCTGTTGAAGCAGAGATGAATGGCGAAGAGTTTGATTACACATCAATCCGCAACATCAGAAGAGCTTTCCAGGCTTACACACCAGGTGCAAACTGGAATGGTTCTTACTATGTTGACGCAAATTCCGGTGTTTCCAGTGACAACTTCGTTCTCGTATACCAGGATACATACATCATGGGTGATCCGGGATACTACATGGGCAACACAGATGTTGAAGTACCAGAGTGGTGCTTCTACATGACAGGAAAGGAGTTCAACTAATACTTTAATCCTCGGAGAAAGGGGAGGCTTCCTCCCCTTTCTTCTATGAAAATAAGGGGTAAGAATGAGTGAAATGACAAAACCCTTGCTAGAAATGAAGAATGTAAGCAAGGAGTACAATGGAAACCCCGTACTGAAAGATGTCAGTTTCACGCTGAAAGAGGGCGAAGTACTTGGCCTAGTCGGAGAAAACGGCGCAGGAAAGAGTACTCTGATGAACATCCTCTTCGGCATGGACGTCATCCAGCAGACGGGAGGCTATGGGGGAAAGGTCCTCATAGATGGAAATGAAGTTAAATTTGCGTCTCCTTTGGATGCACTCAAGACTGGTATCGGAATGGTACACCAGGAATTCTCGCTGCTCCCCGGATTCACCGCAGCTGAGAACATACTTCTGAATAGAGAACCAGAAAACAAGAACGTCCTCTCACTTGTATTTGGCAAGAGGGCAAACACAATAGATAGGAAAACACTCCAGAAAAAGGCAATTGACGCTATTACAAAACTTGGAGTAAGTCTTGATCCGGACATGCTCGTTTCAGAGATGCCTGTCGGTCACAAGCAGTTCACAGAGATATCCAGAGAAATTTCAAAGAGTTCTATCAGGCTCCTTGTTCTCGATGAGCCTACAGCTGTTCTTTCAGAGAAAGAAGCAGAAATGCTTTTAAGGGCAATTAAGAACCTCTCAGCTCAGGGAATTGCTGTAATTTTCATCACTCACCGTCTCCAGGAAATTCTCGATGTATGCAATAAAGTCGTTGTCATGAGAGATGGAAGAATCATCTCCGAGCTTGATGCTGCAAAGACATCGATTGATGAAATGGCAAGATTGATGGTCGGACGTGAAGTCGGAAAGGGATCAACCCGTTCGAGTGAGGCAAGACCACTTTCTGATAAAATAGTTCTTTCCGTGAGAAACCTCTGGGTCGATATGCCTGGTGAGGTTGTAAAGAATGTCAACCTCGATGTACATCAGGGCGAGATTCTTGGTATCGGAGGTCTTGCAGGCCAGGGAAAGATTGGTATTCCTAACGGTATCATGGGACTTTATCCTGCTGGAGGAGATGTCAAGCTCAACGGAAAGCCGATTCAGATAAATAATCCTCGTGAATGCCTCGATGCTTCACTTGCATTTGTTTCTGAGGACAGAAGAGGTGTTGGACTCCTTCTTGATGAGTCTCTTGAATGGAATATCTCCTTCCCTGCCATGCAGATTCAGAACAAATTCCTGAAACCATACCTTGGCGGACTTATTAAATGGAGAGATCAGGAAGCAATCAAGGCAGTTACAGAAAAGTATATCAAGCAGCTGCAGATCAAGTGTACTTCTTCAAAACAGAAGGCAAAGGAACTTTCTGGTGGAAACCAGCAGAAGATCTGTCTTGCAAAATCCTTTGCACTTGAACCAAAGCTCCTCTTCGTTTCCGAGCCTACAAGAGGTATCGATATTGGAGCAAAAGCTCTCGTTCTTCAGGCTCTTAAGGAATACAACAAGAAAAACGGTGTAACCATTGTCATGATTTCCTCCGAACTCGAAGAGCTGAGACAGTGCTGTGACAGAATCGCAATCGTTACAGATGGCGCTGTATCAGGAATTCTTCCAGCAACAGCACCGAGCGAAGAGTTCGGTATCCTGATGGTTGGAAAAACAGGCAAGGAGGCTAAGTGATGGAGAAAATTAAAGCAATTCTCAAATCGTTCGGTCTGCCAAGATTGATTATCGCAGGATTCCTTCTTCTGCTCTTTATCATTGCACCGTTCGTAGGAATCGGAGTCGGCAACTCAATCACCGATACACTTGCCCGCTTCGGCATGAACTCAATCATGGTTCTTGCCATGGTCCCGATGATTCACTCAGGTTGTGGCCTCAACTTCGGTCTTCCACTGGGAATAATCTCTGGTCTTCTTGGAGCAACTCTTTCCATCCAGACTGGTGTTACAGGCCCTCTTTCGTTCTTCCTTGCAATCCTCTACTCCACTCCGTTTGCAATCGTATTCGGATGGGGATATGGAAAGCTTCTGAACAGGGTCAAGGGAAGTGAGATGATGATTGCAACATATGTAGGATTCTCCTCTGTTGCATTCATGTCCATCATGTGGCTCATCCTTCCATATACATCTCCGACAATGGTATGGGGATATTCTGGAAGCGGTCTGAGAACAACAATCTCCACAGATGGATTCTACTCTCATGTACTCAAGGATTTCCTGCAGCTCAATATCGGCAGTCTCTCAATCTCATTTGGTGAAATACTCTTCTTTGCAATCTTCGCATTCATCATCTGGGCATTCCTTCATACGAAGACAGGAACTGCAATGACTGCAGTTGGTTCTAACCCGGTATTCGCAAGAGCTTCTGGAATCAACATCGATAAGCAGAGAACACTTTCCGTAATCATGTCTACATGGCTCGGAGCACTTGGTATCCTCTGCTATCAGCAGGGTTATGGATTCATTCAGCTGTACCAGGGTCCTATGTACATGGCTATGCCAGCTGTATCTGCAATCCTCATTGGTGGTGCATCTGTTAACAAGGCTTCAATCGTTAACGTCATCATCGGTACTATTCTGTATCAGGGCATCGTTACAATGACCCCGTCAGTAATGAACAACCTGATTCACACTGATATGTCCGAGGTTCTCAGAATCATCGTTTCCAACGGTATGATTCTCTACGCTCTGACAAGAAAATCGGGGGCATCTAGATGAAAAAGACAGTAACATCAAAAGACGTCAAGAAATTCTTGGCAAACAATATCGTTCCTATCATCTTCATCGTGATCTGTATCGTCTGTATTCCTATTGCAGGTTATTCAGGACAGTATCTGGTCAGCCAGATCATCACCAGAATCATGCGTAACAGCTTCCTCGTTCTCTCTCTCCTGATTCCTATCATGGCAGGTATGGGTCTGAACTTTGGTATGACGCTCGGTGCTATGGCAGGACAGATTGGTATCATCTTCATCACGGCATGGAATGTAGTCGGTATTCCAGGACTTCTCCTTGCAGCCATCATTGCAACACCTATCGCAGTCCTTCTCGGATGGTTCTGCGGCAAAATGCTCAACATGGCAAGAGGAAGAGAGATGATCACAAGTTACATGATTTCCTTCTTCATGAATGGTGTTTACCAGCTTATTGTTCTGTATGGAATGGGCCCTGTAATC
>CALXYN010000068.1 GCA_944392975.1 uncultured Spirochaetaceae bacterium
TTCTAGTCGGGATGAATGGACTCGAACCATCGATATCCTGCTCCCAAAGCAGGCGCCATAGCCGCTAGGCGACATCCCGTAACGAGGAGGGATTATAAGGAAAATGAACGACAGGGTCAACACGTTATTGAAAATACTTGATGAAATTTATCCGGAAAAGATTTCTTTCATAACAGAGAACGATCCATGGAGGTTTCTTGTCACTGTGATGCTGAGTGCTTCAACGACGGATAAACAGGCTATTAAAGTTGCTGCAGAGCTTTTTAAGAGATTTCCGGAATCTTCAGATTTTGCTGGTGCAGAGATTCATGAAATAGAGACAATCATAAAGCCTGCTGGACTGTATCGCACGAAAGCTCCAAGGATAAAGGAAGTTTCTTCCTATATTGCAAGAAACGGGCTTCCCCATACAGAGGAAGAGCTTATGAATTTGCCTGGAATAGGGGAGAAAACAGCTGCATGTTATCTGGAACATGTGCTTTCCCTTCCTGCTGTAATTGCTGATACACATTTTGTCCGTGTAGCTTATAGGCTGGGGTTTACTGATACTGAGAACAGGCTTAAGGCTGCAGCTGAAATACGTGAGCGTTTTCCAAAGGAACTCTGGAGCAGAATGTCCATGGTTCTCAATCTTCATGGGCGTACAGTCTGTAAAGCAAGACCTGTCTGTTCTGAATGTGCTCTTAAAGACCTCTGTCCTTCCTCAGTCTGCGGAAACGCAGTACCTTGAAGCTGGTGTCATCCTTTTCAACAAGAGCCACCCCTCCGGCTGTTGTCCTGATTGCAGGGAATTCGTAGGTGTTTTCCACTTTCTTGTCAGAGACATACAAACCGGCATTTACAGCAAATTCAGGCAGAACTCCGGCTTCAACAGAAAGTATCGAAAGGCAGCCATTCCACGTTGCTTTCCCAGAGAACTCATACAGACCGTTACCAATGGGAATCTGAGATGCAAAGTGATCATCAAAAGAGAGCAGGATGCATGGAAACAGCGAATAGACAGACCAGTCTCCGGTCTTCCTGTAATACTCAGTCAGGGCTTTTCTCCAGCTGAGTCTGGGGGCTTCATCAAGTGTTAAAACCGTCATTTGCATTTGTTTTGCCTCTACTTCTGTATCTGATAGCTATTTACAAAGATTTTGCGTTCATGTATAGTCTCTAAGCTGTGACTGGGATTTCTAAAAGGAATCCTCTCTTTCAGATAACAATATAAGGTGGATGATAACATGGCAAGAAGATGTGATATCTGCGGCAAGGGAACTATCTCTGGAAGCATTGTTCCTCGTAAAGGACAGGCTAAGAAGAAGGGCGGTGTCGGTCAGCATATCGGCGTGACCAAGAAGCGCACATTCCAGCCTAATCTCGTTTCCGTTAAGGCTCTTATCAACGGTACACCGAGAACAATCAAGGTTTGCACACGCTGTCTTAGAAGCGGCAAGATTGAGAAGGTAGTATAAGCCATCTCAGAATCCGGAAAGCAGGCTCCCGAAAGGGAGCTTTTCCCGAATATGGAGATTATTATGAATTCAGTCCGTATCCATGCCCTCGAAGGTTCGATGCTCTCCCATCCTCAGGGAGTGAAGAAACTGATATCCCTTTTCAAGGAGGGGAAGGAAAAGACTGAAGTCTTTGTCCTTTCTCCTGTATCTTCTTCAGAGTATCAGCTGCTGACGCTTCTCACTGATGCTGCTGAGCATGAAGAAAAACTCTGGAGCAGGCTTGAGAAGAGCCAGAGCATATGGAATGAGCTTGCGGAATCCTCTTTGGAGACACCTGATTCTGTTCAGGAGAGAATGAGCGAATCATTCTCTGATATCGAGGAAGTCCTTCGCGCAGTATGGATTATGCAGGATGTACCGGAAGCTGCCTCCTCTTATATCGGGACGCTTACATCTTCATTCCTTTCCTGGATTCTGTCAGCCGCATTCAATGAAAATGGAATACATGGGGAGATTCTTTCCCCGCGCGAAGCAATAGATACTGCAGAATTCCCCGAGGGCGCTGTATTTGTAACAGGCGAACTGTACATGATTCCTGCCTCCACTGATGCGTCTGGCAAGATAAGGAAAGAAGGGGAGAGCGAGTATACTGCCTCCCTTATCGCAGCTTCACATAAGGCTCCTGTCACTTTCTGGAATTCTCGTTCTCCACTATGCACGGCTTCAAGAAAAGATGTCCCCTCTGCTTCTGTTATCCGTCATCTGACATATAGCGAAGCTACCGAGCTTTCCTTTTTCGGTGCGCCGATTATTCATCCTCAGTCCTTCCAGCCCGCATCCGATGCAGATGTTCCCATCACTCTCAGATGCTGGAACGATATCAATGAAACAGGTACTGAGATAACCGGAGAGGCTGTTGATGACGAGCTTCTTGTAAAAGCTTTCTCCGTCGTCAGAAACGTGGCTATGATCAATGTCGAAGGTTCTGGTATGTCCGGTGTGCCAGGCTTCTCTTCCCGTCTTTTTACGGCATTGAGGAATGAGCGTATTTCAGTAATTCTCATTTCCCAGGCATCTTCAGAGTATTCAATCTGTTTCTGTGTGCCACAGAGGCAGGCAGTCGATGCTGTGAGAACCATCAAAGCTGAATTTTCCCATGAGATGGCGGAGAAAGGGATTTCTGCAATTGATTCAGAGTCTGGTCTGGCTATCATTGCCGCAGTTGGTGAAGGTATGCCTGGACACACAGGTACTGCTGGTGCCTTCCTGTCTTCTCTTGGACGTGCTTCAATCAACGTGCGTGCAATTGCCCAGGGGTCTTCGGAGCGGAATATCAGCGCTGTAATCAAAGCAGATGAGAGCGGAAGGGCATTGAGGGCCCTGCACTCTGTATTCTTCCTTTCCCAACAGACATTATCTGTTGGCCTTTTCGGTCCCGGCAACATCGGCGGTACGCTCCTTGACCAGCTAGCATCTGAGAGCGAAAGACTTAAGAGAGAATTTGATCTCGATATCCGTGTAAGAGGGATTGCAACTTCAAAGAAGATGCTGCTTTCAGAGGAAGGTGTTGACCTTTCTCATTGGAAGGAGAAGTTCAAGACAGAAGCTGTTGCATATAATGAATCGATTTTCCTCTCTCATATTGCCGCATCATATTATCCGCACAAGGTAATTATAGACTGCACGT
The DNA here is from genome assembly GCA_944392975.1 of uncultured Spirochaetaceae bacterium. GTDB lineage: Bacteria > Spirochaetota > Spirochaetia > Sphaerochaetales > Sphaerochaetaceae > Ornithospirochaeta. The sequence goes on from CALXYN010000068.1 coordinate 3,127, forward strand.
CCAGCGAAGCGCGGGCCATGCAGTATGCTAAATTCATTGCAAATGGTTTCCATGTGATAACACCAAACAAGAAAGCAGGTGCAGGTCCTTTCTCCTATTATAAGGAACTTATGGAGTGTACAAGGAAAACAGGACGCAAGTTCTTGTATGAGACAACCGTAGGTGCTGGCCTGCCTGTTATCTGTACGCTCAAGGATTTGCGGGAGACTGGAGACAGGGTTATCAGTGTTGAAGGTATGGTCTCAGGTACGCTTTGCTGGCTGTTCTCAGAGTATGATGGCAGCGTTCCATTCTCTGAGCTTGTAAAGAAGGCCAGGTCTTTGGGCTATACTGAACCCGATCCACGTGATGATCTTTCCGGTATGGATGTTGCGAGAAAGACAGTAATTCTCGCACGTGAATTAGGCTATACTACTGAAACTGATGATATCGATGTCCAGTCTCTGGTTCCTGAGAATATGCGGACGCTCTCGCTCGATGATTTCCTTTTAAGTCTTTCCGATATGGATGATTCGATGCTTCGTCTTTATAAGGATGCAGAAAAGCGTGGCATGAAGCTCAGATATGTGGGCAAGGTTGAAGGTGGTGTCTGTTCTGTGGCTCTTAAGGAGTATCCTTTGGATCATCCTTTCTCTCAGGCAAAAGGTACTGACAATGTGATTTCATTCAGAACAGCCCGTTATGATTCTCAGCCACTTGTCATAAAAGGTCCTGGAGCGGGACCTGAAGTCACTGCTGGTGGTGTTTTCGCTGATATACTCAGGCTCAGTGCCTATCTTGGTTCAAAGGTATAAGGAGGCTTTATGCGTTTCATTTCAACACGAGCAAAGGGAGAGAATTATTTTTCCGCGTCCGAAGCTATTCTCAAGGGATTGGCTCCTGATGGAGGCCTGTTTATACCGGAGCGTATTCCTGCTATTCCAAAGACATTTACGCTCACAAAAGGTGCATGGTATGCGATGTATCAGGCTCTTATTCCGTATTTTGAGGGCGATGAGCTTGAAAATGATCTTGAGGAAATCTGCTATAGCGCATTCTCTTTCCCTGTTCCATTCCATACAGAAGGTGGAAAGGATACGCTGGAGCTTTATTTTGGTCCTACCGCAGCCTTCAAGGATTTTGGAGCACGTTTCCTTGCTTTCTCTATGGAAAAATTACTGAAGAGAAGAAATGAGGAGCTTACGATTCTTGTTGCCACATCTGGTGATACAGGGGGAGCCGTTGCCTCTGCTTTCCATGGCAGGGAGAATCTCTTTGTCAAAGTACTTTTCCCCGAAGGCAGAGTTGCAGAGAGACAGAGAATGCAGCTTACAGGATGGGATGGAAATGTCACGAGTTATGAGGTAGAGGGTTCTTTCGATGATTGTCAGCGAATGGTTAAGGAAGCCTTTATGGACGAGAGCCTTCATGGTCTGTCGAGTGCGAATTCGATAAACCTCGGGCGACTATTGCCTCAGATGGCATATTATGTCTATGCCGCTTCAATGTATGAGTTGAGATATGGTGAAGCTCCTGTATTTGTCATTCCATCTGGTAATGTTGGAAATGCAACCGGTGCATACTGGGCTAAAGCCATGGGTGCTCCTATCAAGCGGATTGTACTTGCTGCAAATGCAAATAAGCCTATTACGGATTATCTGGAGACAGGTAATTATGAACCTCGGGCTTCGATAAAGACGCTTGCCAATGCAATGGATGTAGGTGCCCCTTCCAATATAGAAAGACTTTTTGCAATGTTCCCGGATATTGAAAGTTTCAGGGAGAATGTATCTGCATATTCTGTTTCAGATGATGAGATAAAAGCGACAATCAAAGAAGTATATGATGAATCTGGGTATGTCATCTGTCCTCATACAGCCTGTGGTGAAAGGGTAAGAAGGGATCATGTGACTGAATCTCATTCAGTAGTTGTTTCCACAGCTCATCCTGCAAAGTTCAATGATATCGTTGAACCTCTCATTGGCAGAGAGATTGCTATTCCTAAAAATCTCTTTGAGATAATGCATAAGACTCCAAGAGCCCTGTATATTGCAGCAGATTATCATAACCTGTTCTGATTGCAGTCAAAACTGATTCCAGGCTATCGGAAGATAGCCTTATTTTGTTTGCCAGAAGGTGGCGATCGGAAGATTCAGAAATGAAGAGAAATAAACTTGCAGGTAAGACAATTTGGCAGAATGGAAGCTGACAAATCCGAAGAGAATACAGCGCTCATATTCCTTGACATCAACTCTTCTAGGATAATCTTTCCATCTGTTACGGTGCTATGTTCACCCGATTTTCACTCCAGTATTATAATCTGAAAACATTGTCTTTACTTCTAAAACACCTGTTCTTGGTACTTATCCGTGGTAGGTCATGACCATGTGCTATTATACTTTTGCTATTCTCATATTCATGAGTGCATTGTATTTTGAACTTTTCTGTATAGTGATTGTTCCAAACTCTCAGTTTTTATCTCATTCTGTTATCTTATTTCAGAGTAGAGAAAAAAGTTTGTATCACATAAATTGAGTACAGATTAGTTCATTAGAGTTCTTCAATTAAATTAATAATGGCATTTAAGTGCATGATAATTTCATCTTTGACTTTTTTTCTGTATGCGGTCTCAGATGTATTGGCCACGGGTTCAATATCTTTCAGTATATCAGATAATCTGATATCTAAAGCTCTGCATAGTTTAATCATAGTTTGGAAAGAGGGATTACGCTTGCCTGCTTCAATACAAGCAATCATGTTTTGTGAAACCCCAGATTTAAATGATAAATCAAGTTGGGTTAATTTCTTCTGTTTTCGGGCCTTGCGTAAACGCCTAGCAATCAATACTATTTCTTTTTCCACCTCGTCTTCTGTCATATTTGACAGGGTGGAAAAACTTAGGATATTTCTCAAATGCGAATTGTAAATAATATTGAAATATTCAATATCTAGTGATATTCTCCTTTTTGAGATGTTTTAAGGAATCTATGGGGGGATTTTTATAAAATAATCGTTTGTTAATTTATTCAGCAATGATAGTTCACCATTTTCTTTAGAAGCTGGTAGAACTTAAATAATTTTGGATTAGGAGTATAAAATGAAAGGATTTAGACCAAAATTCGTATTTCTTATTATTGCAATTGCAGTTTTTTGCTATTTAGCTTTCATCTCGTTTGATAGCCGGCAAAACTTCGTTGAGGACATGGTGTCTTCGGCAATTGCTCAAGACGAATATACAACATATAAGAATTTGTTCTCAGATTTAGTATCATCAAGAGAAGGAACATATGGAGATGTTCTTGAATCAATATTTACTAACAATCTCATTTCTCTTGGAATAAGTATAGTGATATATGTGTTATTCATTGTTCTGGGAATCAGCGGAATTTGGATTCCGTTCAATGGTCTTATAGTTTTTATAATAAGTCTTTTCAATTTTGATACTTACTGGCTGACAGCCGCAATTGGTTCATTCAGTTTTCACATTGCAATCATCTCTGCAATTCCAATCATTTGCACTATCATTTATTCAGTGATGAATGGTCCCGAAAGAAGAATAAGAAAGAATGCAAAACTGAAGGCAAAGGCTGAAGTATAATATGATTGGAAAAGTTGTTAAGATTAGCGACGATAAAGTGTATATCGGGCTGGAAGATGGAAGTTTAACAGAGGCAAGAAAAGAGGATTGTGCATTTATTCCTGAAATGGGAGATAAGGTTGAACTTTTCCAAAACAACACAACGTTGCTCATACATAAAGTTGAGCCTCAGAATAAGCAAGATGAATCTGAAAAAGAAGCTACCATAGCGGAATCTGGAACAAAGATGCAACCAACAGCTACTCCTGCAATAAATATCAATATTTCCGATATTGGTAAGGTTGATTCATCTCCTGTAGCACAGCCTTTGACAACAGCCCCAAGTCCTGATACGAGGGCTGTTGTGAATAAAATTGTATACTGCATTCTTGCATTCTTTTTAGGAACTTTAGGAATACAAAAATTCTATGCGGGAAAAACAGGATCAGGAATTCTATGCATTGTCTTTTGTTGGACATCAATACCAACAATCATTGGGCTAGTTGACTGTCTTAGGGGAATTTTTCAGAAAGCCGATGGTAATGGAAATATAGTGGTATAAAAGTAAATAATTCTATTATAAATCTTCTTGGTTTGTAAACCTGTGGATTGGATTTGATGATATTTACTTTGTAATTAAAACTCAAACTTTTGTTCACAAAAGGATAAAGGGTTATTAAGTATGATGAAGAAATTTAAATTAGCATTTATCTTTATATCAATAATGATGTTCCCTTTGTTTGCTACTGATAATAGTTTAGCAGAAGCTATATTAGATGGTAATATTGAATTAGCAGAACAATTACTAGCACATGGGGCAGATGTTAATTCGACTTATTATGGCAATACTCCTATTGAATGGGCAATTAACGAGAATGAATACGAATTCGTAGATGAGCTCATTGATCGTGGTGCGGATGTAAAGGGAACGAATCTTGCGGCCAGAGCTGTTTCGGATGGTGAAATAGATACGGCAAGAAAGCTGCTGGATGCAGGAGCAGATCTCAATGCAATATACTATAGTTCTTCTCTGATCCAGTGGGCAATGAATGAGGGTGAATACGAATTCGTAGATGAGCTCATTGACCGAGGTGTGGATGTAAAAGGAACGAATCTTGCAGCCAGAGCCGTTTCGGATGGTGAAATAGATACAGCAAGGAAGCTACTGGAGGCAGGAGCAGATATCAATGCAATATACTATAGTTCTTCCCTGATCCAGTGGGCAATGAATGAGGATGAATACAAATTCGTAGATGAACTCATTGACCGAGGTGTGGATGTAAAAGGAACGAATCTTGCAGCCAGAGCTGTTTCGGATGGTGAAATAGATACGGCAAGAAAGCTGCTGGATGCAGGAGCAGATATCAATGCAACATACTATAGTTCCTCCCTGATCCTGTGGGCAATGAATGAGGATGAATACGAATTCGTAGATGAGCTCATTGACCGAGGTGTGGATGTAAAAGGAACGAATCTTGCAGCCAGAGCCGTTTCGGATAGTGAAATAGATACAGCAAGAAAGCTGCTGGATGCAGGAGCAGATCTCAATGCAATATACTATAGTTCCTCCCTGATCCTGTGGGCAATGAATGAGGGTGAATACGAATTCGTAGATGAGCTCATTGATCGCG
>CALXYN010000069.1 GCA_944392975.1 uncultured Spirochaetaceae bacterium
CGTGTCGGGCACGGGTTTCCTTGCCGTGCTCCTTGATTGAATTATTCTTCTCGATGCGTGCTGATTCGTCCATAATTCATTATATCATATCAGATTATATCTGCCAACATTTTTAGCAATTCATCTCCACCCTGTAGAGGATGGAGTCTTCTTGCCGATTTTATGATAAAAAAGACTCATCGATGAAAGCAGTGCATATGATAAGGACAAACAGATAATGAGAATCGCTGTCTCTGTAATGAAAAGATGAAAAACTTCAATTCAGACAAGGAGAAAAACAGAATCGGTCTCAGACCTCTGTCACCAGAAAAGGATGAGCAAGAAGCACCTCCTCTTTCCATCGAGTCTTTATGCATTGAAGTATCTCATTCCTGTCACCATAAACAGGAAGATGGGATACTATGAGTTTTCCCGGAGCCACAGCTGCAGCGAGCTCTGCCACATCAACAGCATCCATATGCCCCGCCTCCTCGGCTTTTGTACCCGGATAAAATGAACATTCAGCAATCAGAATATCAGCAGAGGATGAGAATGCAGCAAGCTGATCAGAAAAAGCACCATCAGAAGTATACACAACATTCTTTCCATCATATGAAAGTCTTACGGCAAGGCATGGAACAGGATGCTTTGTTTTCATATATCTAACGGAAAACGGTCCGATTTTATCCTCAGAAGCCTCATTAATTAAGGAAACGGATGAATATGGAGCCATTTCAAGCTCGCGTCTTTCCATTGCATGAAAAACAAGCGGATTGACTTGCCGATTCAGCTGCATGGATATAAGACGGGAATAAAGTGCCACCCCAGCATCAGCATAATGATCACTATGGAAATGAGATATTATGATATCATCAATCAAATCAAAGGAACGGATTTTCTGGATAAGGTAAAGCGCACCGGATCCTATATCAAGCAGTACAGAATACCCATCAGCTTCTACGATATAACAGCTTGTTGCACCCCCTGCAAGAGGTGTTCCTCCACTCTCACCTATTACTGTTACTCTGATATTCCCCATAAGCATCCTCCAGCAGTATCTTCGTATATTCACTCTGCGCCTCTTCTTCCATCCTGCTGCAATTAAGGCATTCTACTATACGTCCATACCGCATTACATAAACTCTGTCACAGAAATAACGCACGAGACTAAGATCATGGGAGATGAAAAGGAACGAAGTACAGGTTTCTTTTCTTATGCGCCTAAGCAGATTCACAACCTCTGCCTGGATTGACAGATCAAGTGCAGACACGCATTCATCTGCTATTATCACCTCAGGTTTCAGGAGAATAGCCCTTGCTATTGCAATGCGCTGCGCTTCGCCACCAGAAACCTCCCATGGATGCGAGTCAAGTATAGATAAAGGAAGATTCACCATTTTGACCATCTCTGCAATCCGCATTTCCAGTTCTTTCCTTCCATCTTTCGGAAAATTGATGCGAAGAGGCTCTAAAAGGACACGGCGCAGAGTGAAATATGGGTTCATCGCACCTTTAGGGTCCTGGAATATGTACTGCACTGAACGCCGGAAACTCTGAAAATCCTCTCCCCTGAGCTGGGAAATATCATTGTCATGATAAAAAACAGTCCCATCTGTCGGCTTTTCCAGTCCACCTATGATATTTCCAAGCGTGCTTTTGCCACTGCCGGATTCTCCCACAATTCCAACAGCTTCACCTTTTCCTATTTCCAGCGATATTTTCCTGAGTGCTTCATAGCCATTATCCTGGAATACCTTCGATATGCTGACACATGAAAGCACGCTCATAACACACACCTCACAAAATGAGTTTCCGAAAGTCTGAAGTACTCTACGGAACATGAACATGAGTCACGCCGGCAACTACAGCGTGATAAGAACGCACAAGAAGGACTATTTCTGTCCGGAACAGAATTGGAATAACCAAGCTCCGGAAGATCCAGATTCCTATCCCTTGCATTCATGGACCCCAATGCTATAAGCGATTTTGTGTAAGGATGAACCGGATCTGAGAAAATCTCATCACACAGGCCTTCCTCGATAATCCGCCCGGCATACATGACATATATTCTATCGGCAACAGAACGGACAAAACCAAGATCATGGCTTACGATAAGCATGGAAAGTCCATCCCGGTCAGCAAGAGAGGCATAGAGTGTCTCAATCTGCCTTCTTATGTGGATATCAAGAGCACTGGTAGGCTCATCTGCAACAAGAAGCTCAATATCATCCATAAGTGCAGATGCAATATTCACACGCTGTTTCATTCCCCCTGAAAGCTGGAAAGGATAGAGTGACAGCACTCTCTTCGCATCTTCTATTCCTAACGAGGAAAGCAATGCTGCAGCCCTTTCAACGGCAGCCTTTCTTCCAATTTCCGGATGATTATGAACATAAGCATCGGTCATCACCTTAGAGACTGGCATGAGAGGATAAAGCGAATCGGTGGTATTCTGAGGGACGAAACCAGCACGTCTATACAATTTGTCTCTTCGCCCTTTTCCATTATATAAAAGTACATCCTCTCCATCAAAAAGAATTGATCCGCCTGTCACTTCAACGTCATCCGGAAGAATTCCAAATAGCGCACCTATACTCATTGTCTTTCCGCATCCGGATTCACCTACAAGTGCAACAGTTTCTCCCTTATCTACATGAAGAGAGAGACCTGCAAGAATCGTATGACGCTCATCCTCTGCAGAGAGAGAACGGAAAGAAAGGAGCTCAGCCATGACGGATCCTCCTTCCTCCATCAATCACTTCACTTAATCCATCACCAAGAAGATTGAATCCAAGTACGATGAGAAGAAGCGTGGTGCCTGCAGGTATTGCCTGATAAGGATAAGTCAGGACATAGCTTCTCGCCTCGCTTAGCATCATCCCAAGACTTGAGGATGGAGGCTGTATGCCAAGTCCTAGGAAAGATAAAGATGATTCCAGAAGAATTGCACGCCCTATGGATGATGTAAACTGAGTCACAAGACGTGAAAACATCGGAGGGAAAAGATGGAAGGCGGCAATTCTGAACCTTCCGGCACCATAACTTACGGCAGCTTTTATATAAAGTTTTTCCTTAGTCTCCAGAATCATCGTATATACAAGACGGGAGAAGACAGGAACAATGGCAAGTGCAACGGCAAGAGCAGATGGGAGAATTCCTTTTCCAGCTATCGTTACGAGCATAAGTGCAATGAGAATTGTAGGAAAAGCCATGAGAGCATCAATAATCCGTTGCAGGATACTGCTGACATATTTTGGTGATAATGCAGAGACAAGACCAATGACAATACCTAAAAGAGCGCCAATCGTCACAGAAAGAAGCGCGCTGGAGAGAGCCACCAGGCTTCCGCTCATGATTCTTGATAGTATGTCCCGTCCGAAATGGTCAGTACCAAGAAGATGTTCAGCAGATGGTCCCTGAAAACGGTTATATATATCCATTGACTCCGGATCATAAGGAGTGAATACAAGAGATACAGCAGAGAAGATTATTGCAACCACAGTAATGACAGTACCTAATATGAAAGAAATACTGTGTCTTTTCATAATTTGATACCTCCTGCTTTCCTCATTGTAGGATTCGAAAAGAAGAGAACAAGATCCGTGACCAGATTCATGAGAACAACAAGAAATGATACGAAGATCACAATGCCTTCCACTAATGGGATATCACGCATCTCGACAGCTGTAAGGAACAGGCGTCCAAGACCAGGAAGCGCGAATATTGACTCAACTATTGCCGTTCCCCCCAGAAGCTTTGCAAGCTCACTTCCAGCAAGCGTCAGAGGTCCGGGAAGCGCGTAACGGAGTGCATATGCCATGATAAGCCTCATCCTGGATATTCCGCGGACCTTGCCAATTCTGTACCAGTCCTCATTCCTTACGCGGATCATACTGGCACGTACCAAGCGGAGAAGAGGCCCTGTCTCTCCTATTGCAAGAACAGCAACTGGAAGGATTATCGAAGAAAGATAACCTCGGATACTGACTGATGGAGGAACATAATCACCGACATTGACCACGTGAAGCACGGAAGAGAAGAGTATCAGAAAAAGAAGAGAAAGCCAGAAAGAGGGAATGCTTGAAAATATCTGGACAACACCCCTTGACAATGCATCAATAAGCCTTCCCCGTCCAAGCGCTGCCGCAGAGCCGAGGATGACGGAGAAAATGAAAGCCAGCAGCACTGAGAAAAATGCAAGAGAAAACGTAACACCAAGACGCTGTCCGATAAGCGTTGATACATTTTCACCAAAATAGCTTGAAACACCTAAGTCGAATGATAGAAGGTCTTTATAGTAAAGCAGGACACGTTCCAGAAATCCCCTGTTGAGTCCCAGCTCAGCTGCAATAGAGGCAACAGATGTTGCTGAACCTTCCGTGCCAGCTGCAATCAAGGCAGCATTCCCCGGTATTAGCTCAAGCACGGAAAAAGTCATGAAGCTTACTATTGCCATAACAGCCAGCGCTGCAAGAAGTCTCTTCGCTATATACTTTCCCATCGTCTCAAGAGTCTAGCATTTTGCGTGAATGCTTCCTAGCTTATCTATATGAGTATTCAAGGAGATCCATCCTGAATATATTGATTGGATATGTCCTGAAACCTTCCAGATCTGAATCAGTTACATATATCTGTATCGGATCTTGTATATACAGAGCAGGAACGTCTTCTGCAAGAATCTCCTCCATTCGGAATGCGATCTCCTTACGTTTCATTTCATCAGTTTCTCTGACATACGCATCAAGAAGGCTGTCAAATTCAGCATTTTCGTAATTGAAATAATTCTCAGCAGCATCATGCCTGTAGCGGGAAAGAAGGGAATATGCATCAAGACGCCCTGTATGCCCAACAACAGTAAGATCATAATTCCTGCCGTTGTAGATATCGCTCAGCCAAGTCGCCCATTCAACTATCTGGATATCAACATTAATACCAACATTCCGAAGCATATCTGCAATGACCTGTCCTGCATTCACATATTCCTGATAATTCTTCGGAAGGAACATACGCAGATTGAGCTCCCCTTCTCCATATCCGGCCTCGGCAAGAAGCTCTCTGGCCTTATCAGGATCATAGGGATACTTTCCATTCATATCTGCATACTCGCTGAGAACAACAGGAAAATGCGATCCTATCGGTTCTCCATAGCCCCACCACACAGCTTCAATGAGGGCATTTTTATCTACAGCATAGTTGATGGCCTTACGTACTCTTATATCATCCAGCCCTTCGCTTTCATTATTCATCGCCATGAGCTGAAGCCCATTTGTAGGAAGAGCATGTATCGTAAAACGCTCATCCCCTTCAAATAGCCCAACAAGATCTCCGGTGATGAGAATTATATCGAGTTGTCCATTCCTCATCGCAGTGACAGCACTTGTCATATCACTCATTACGACGAACTCAATCATATCAACACCGCACTCGCCATCATAATACGGGTTTCTCTCAAGAATGAGAGACTGCTGAGGAACCCAGCTGGAAAGCATATAAGGGCCACTACCCACAGGTTCTGTTCTGAGACTTCCCTCATGCTCTGTATCGACAATTGCAGACCATGGATATGCAAATTTTGCAAGTGCTGTCACATCCAGAGTACTGAATTCAAAATGGACAGTATTCTCATCAACAGCTTCTACGGATGAGATGAAGCTATAATCCTGGCTTCTTACGGACACAGGAGAAACAAGCCTTGAAAAAGATGAAACCACAGCATCAGCATCACAGGCATCTCCATCGGAGAACATGGCACCTTCCCGAAGGATGAATGTAATGGAAAGACCATCGTCTGCTATCTTCCAGCTTTCCGCCAGGCATGGCTGAATATTACCACTCTCATCAACAGTCACAAGCGTCTCGTATATGCTGCTTGTTACCTGGAATGTACTTGCACTTGCACTCATCTGCGGATCAAGGCCATCCGGGTCAACAGCAATTGCCATGCGAACAGATGAAGACGAAGGCGCAACCGGCTGTGTCTCTTCAGGAGAAATGTTCTTTGAACATGATACGAGGAATACAGAAAGCAAGAAGACAGCCAAAGCTGCAGAATATACTCTTTTCATTATGCAGCAAGGATATATCAAAAGGCAGATATCTGAAAAGCACTGTCTGACAAATATTCCATATTTTACGAACAATTAATTTTGATATAATGAATTATAAATATGTATTTTAAATTATGCGTATTGACCTCAGCTGTTATTATAAGGAAGATAACTGTGAAGACTTTTTTGGAGGTCAGCATGAAAAGAGCAATGAAAAGACTTGCTATTGCAGTTCTTGCCTTGTTCGCGGTTTCTGCTGTTTTCGCATCAGCAGAACTTCCTTTAGAAGGAAAGACAATAATACTTCACTCAAATGATGTTCATGGCTCAATTGCAGGCTATGCAAATATTGCAGAGCTCAGGAATGAGTATGAAGCACAGGGAGCTGATGTCATACTTGTCGATGCCGGTGATTTCAGTCAGGGAACAGCATATGTCAGCACAACAAAAGGTGCAGATGCTATAACAATGATGAATGCAACTGGATATGATCTCGTAACTCTCGGAAATCATGAGTTCGACTATGGTTATGCGCAGCTTAAGGACAACCTCAGCAAGGCAGAGTTCCAGGTAATATGCGCAGATGTTTTCGATGAGAATGGCAATACAATATACCCTGCTACTGCAATTATTGAATCCGGTGATGTGAAAATCGGTTTTGCAGGATTCGAGACACCGGAGGCACAGACAAAGGCAAATCCAGCACTTATCAAAGGACTTTCATTCGCTTCTGGCAATGAACTATATGAAATCGCACAGAGCTGTATTGATAGCCTCAAAGCTGAAGGTGCTGATATCGTCATCGCACTATCTCACCTTGGAGTGGATGAAGAATCCGCACCAAACAGATCAACAGATCTTTATGCAAATACATCCGGTTTTGATTTCATCATCGACGGCCACTCCCACACTGTAATGACAGAGGGAGAGAATGGCGAACCAATTCAGTCAACAGGAACAGCTTTTGCAAATATCGGAGTAGTTGTAATCGATGAGGATTCAAAGACAATTGAAGACAACTATCTTCTTCCAGTAAGTCACGATGAAGATGGAACAACTGTCTACGATATCCCTAATGATATTTCCGTCTCCGGCTATGCACAGGAAATCATGGACAGGGTAAACGGTGAATACAATGTTGTATTTGCTCAGTCTCTTGTCGATCTCAACGGTGAAAGAGATCCAGGAAACAGGACAGAAGAGACAAACCTTGGTTCCCTCATCGCAGATGCAATGATGTGGACAGTATTGAAGGATGAAGGCAGCCTCACGGTCGCTCCGGAAAATGCACTTGCAATAGTCAATGGAGGAGGAATCAGAGCCTCAATCGCAAGTGGAAGCATCACCAAAAAAGATATCAACACAGTACTTCCATTCGGAAATACAATCACAGTTGTATATGTAACAGGTAGAGAGCTCCTTGAAGCACTTGAGGCATCGACATACTGTACACCAACAGCAGTAGGAGGATTCCCACAGGTTGCAGGCATCGAATTCACTGTCGACACATCTAAGCCATATGATGCTCAGGATGAAACATATCCGGCATCCACATACTATGGACCAAAGACAATCAACAGAGTAACAATCAACAATATCAATGGAAACGCATTCGATGAGAATGCTGTATATGCTGTCATCACAAACAATTTCATGGCAGCAGGTGGTGATACATACTACGCATTTGCTTCTGCAACAAACCAGTTTGATACAGGTATTCCTCTTGATGAAGCTGTCATGTCCTATATCACGGAAAAGCTTGGCGGTGTAGTCGGTGAAGAATACGCATCTCCATTTGGACGTATTCATGTCATTTAAAATGCGGTTGCAATTAAAGTAAATCCACAAAACTGGACGTAAAAAATGCTAGGCTATCTCTCTGAAAACAAGAAGAAAGATAGCCTAGTTTCATATTTGTATTACTCTATTACATAGTGATCCCGCTGTGAGGTATTCATCTATATGAAATGTACAACTGAATCGTTCCAGTATTTTCTGTAAATCCTTGAATCATTACCATCAAGATTCAGCTGATACATCCGGAATGTAACAAGAATATCCTTTGGTTGCCATTGCTCCTCATATGAATACATATATTTCATACCAAGTTTCTTCATCACGGCCCCACTTCTCTGATTGTTGATATCGTGAGTAGCCGTTGTGAACTACTTACGCTTGAAGATGGAGCTTCCGGGCTCTTTCCCTTCTCAGGGCGTTTCGCAGAATGCTTCCATATCTCATACGAGGTATCAAAGTCTGACTTCCGCTCTGATACGCTCCCCTCA
>CALXYN010000070.1 GCA_944392975.1 uncultured Spirochaetaceae bacterium
TCAAATCCATAGGCAAGGGAGAGGACGAGTCCGCCTACTGCAGAAGTCGATGAGTAACGGCCTCCGATATAATCATCCATGAAGAATGCTTTCAGCATTGAACTATCTTTTGCCAGAGGGGATGTCTTACTTGTGACGGCAACCATGTGCTTTGAAGGTACAAGACCCTCAATAGGTGAGCTCTTGAGTGTTTCCAGAACAAGGTCGCGGTTGGTAAGTGTTTCCTGTGTTGTTCCGCTCTTGGAGACAAGTACGAAAAGAGTCGTTTCAAAGTCCAGACGCTTGATTACAGCAGCCGCATCATCTGGATCGACGTTTGATATGAATTCTCCTCTGAGCTGCTTGATTCCCTTTCCATCCGCCCAGCCTTTAAGAGCCAGGTAAAGTGCTCTTGGTCCCAGATCTGAACCGCCAATGCCAATCTGGCAAACGGTTGTGAACTTCTTTCCTGTGGAACCTGTGATACGGCCTTCCCTGACATCATCGGAGAATTCTTTGATTTTCTTTAATTCCTCTTTATAGAATTCGTCCTTGTCTTCTCCGTCTGCTTCGATTTTCTTTCCCAGAACATTGCCTCTTGTAAGATGGTGAAGAACAAGACGCTTTTCGCCTGTATTCATCATCACTCCGGAAAGAATCTCCTTATACTTCCCGATAAGATCCATCTCATCTGAAAGCGCCTGTAGCCCACTGACGGTATCATCAGAAAGCGGCATTGCTGCCCAGTTATACCTGAGTCCTCCGCCGAGTGCTATATCATGGCTTTTTACGCGTTCCGGTGTCAGCAGTTCCTTTACTGTGCTCTTCTTCCCCTCGAGAAGAGCTTTATAGCTTTTTGTTTTGTCAAGATTGACGTATTCCATAAATCACTCCTTTATCTCCGGGATTCTGGCATTGAAGCTTTCCAGGAGATCCTCCTTTGTCATTCCTTCCCGGAGAATGACGAAGATTGTGTCATCTCCGGCAACAGTTCCGAGAATTTCCGGCAATGCAAGCACGTCAAGCGCAAAACCAACACTGTTGGCATGTCCTGGCCGTGTTTTGATGACTCCGAAATTTCCAGAGAACTCAATGGATATTATACCTCTTCTTACATCCTGTATGTAGCTTTTCTCAGACTCGCTTACGAGGTCGCTTTCGGGTAGTGTATAGTAATAACCTGACCAGCCATCGGATATCTTTCCGACCTTAAGCATCTTCAGATCTCTTGAAAGAGTTGCCTGTGTGACGTTGTATCCTTCTTTCTTGAGAAGTTCCAGAAGAGTGTCCTGGTTATCGATGCGGTTATTCCTGATCAGTTCCTTGACGACAGTGAGCCTGTTGTGTCTTTCTTTCATTAGCCCTCCGAAATGCATAAGTATGCATATTCTATGCAATATTACAGCTTTGAATCATTGGTTGCAATGATTATTTTCCTGAAGGATTTTTGTAGAATTGCAGAAGACTCATTCTTAATACAGGGTGTCCAAGAAACATCAATCAGATTATGATGCAATTAATCTATTGATAAGGAGGCCTCTATGGCTGTGCTTATTGCGATTCTTGTTATTGCCGCTATTCTCATCATGTGGGGTATTACCTCATATAACTCATTTGTAAAACTGAGAAATAAGGGAGATGAAGCTGAGGCAGGGATTGATGCTCATCTGAAAGAACGGGCTGATCTCATTCCGAATCTTGTAGAGACAGTGAAAGGTTATGCAGGACATGAGAGTGCTGTTCTGGAAGGTGTCATTGAGGCTCGCAGTAAGGTTTCATCCCTTACAGGAGAGGAGAGAATGCATGCGGAAAATGAACTCTCCGGTGCACTCGGCCGTCTTTTTGCTGTCGCTGAAAATTATCCGGACCTGAAGGCTAACCAGAATTTTCTGGATCTGCAGAATCAGTTATCGCGTATTGAAAACACATTGGCTAATGCCAGAAAATACTACAATGCAATCGTCCGTGAATACAACGACAAAATCATGGTGTTTCCATCCTCTGTTGTTGCCTCACTTTTTCATTTCCAGAAGCGTGAGTATATAGAAATAGATGCCGAAGATAGAGAAAGGACAGAAGTGAGGTTCTGATGCGTAAGCTCATACTGTTCCTTCTTTGTCTCTTCCTGTTTTTCCCTCTTGCTGCAGAGAACTTCATCCTCCGCAGTTACTCTGTTTCCATTAATGTCGATAATGCACGGACAATGAAGATAAACGAGGAGCTTTTACTTGAATATACAGTGCCGTCCCATGGATTCTATCGCGATATTAAATACAGATTCGATGGGGGAGAGAAAGCTGATATAAATCTTCTCAGTACATCTTCTCCTGTTAAAACAGAGGATGATGGCACCTTCTTTTCCGTCCGTTTCGGTGATCCTGATAAAACAGTGATAGGCGGACCGCATAAGTATGATATGGAGTACACGTACTCGCTGGGTGCAGATTCCTATACAGATTATGATGAGATTTATTACAATATCGTGTCGCCGGATGCCTGGGATACTGTCATAGATGACCTGTATTTTTCAGTGACACTGCCTCATCCTGTGGATATTGGCCGTATCTGGCTGACTTATGGACGATATGGCTCTTCTTCTGAACTTCCATTCAGTCTTTCTGATGATGGATGTACCATTTCCGGGCATTATACCTCCATCCCCAAAGGCTGTGGCGTGACAATAAGAGTGGAGATGGATGAGGGATATTTCAGCGAAGCTGTCCGCCCTTTTGATTTCCGGGCTTTTGGTTTCTGGTCTTCTGTATCTGTCTCTATTATCATGGTTTTATCCGTATTCATCATCTGGTATCTGAAAGGTCGCGATGAGAAGCTTGTCTATCCTGTTTACTATAATCCTCCAGAAGGTCTGACACCGATGGACGCTGGCTTTATCTACAACGGTATTACAGATAACAGCGCAGTCTCTGCAATGCTTATCTGGTGGGCAGATAAAGGGCATATTACAATCACGGACAATGGAGAGGATGATTTTCTTTTCACCCGGATTTCCGATCTGGACGATAGTGCAGGGGAAGCCGAACGACGTCTTTTCAATGCTTTTTTCCAGACTGGGGACAGCGTGGATACAAAAGGGCTGAGGGCAACGGATTTCGCTGCTAGATTACAGCAGGTCAAAAAGAGTGAGAGTGGTTATTTCACGGGAGAGAGGAATCTTTCCTCTCCTGCATCTGTACGCCTGAGAAAGCTTGTGATGAATCTTCTTCTTTTTCCTGTTGTGCTTCACTCGATTCTGGTGACAATCGCTTATCCTGCAGGATTGATGCTATTTGTGCTTGTTCCGTCACTGATGGCCTATTTGATTTTACGTTCTCAGTCCGCTCAGATTGAAAAGAAGCTGAGAAGAGGTAAGGTGAGATTCTCATATTTTGCAATGCCCCTGGTGTTCTATATTTTCTTCTGGTTCTTCATAGTCTCTGCACTTTCTGCAGGCGGTGATTATCCTCAGGCCTTTCTGGAGACAGCTGTTTTTCTTGGCTCGATGTTTGTTTCGATAATCTTTGCCTCCTTGATTGACCGCAGAAGTGATTATGCTGACTCTGTCCTTTCTGAAGTTCTTGGATACAGGGAATTCATGGAGAAAGTTGAGAAAGACAGAATCGAGAAACTGTCAAAAGATGATCCGGAATTCTTTTACCATGTGCTTCCCTATGCAATGGCACTTGGTGTGGAAAATCAATGGGTGAGAGCATTCAGCGGTATTTATATTGAACCTGTGCGCTGGTATTCCGGCAGGGATGCTGCAGATATCTATGTGATTTCATCATTCTCAAGACGCTGGAATCATGCATATGTGACGGTGGTTGCTCCTCAGCAGTCTCGAGGTGGTGCAAGGACGTACAGGGGTTCTTCCGGATTTTCTGGCGGTGGTTTTTCCGGTGGAGGCGGTCGAAGTTGGTAAACGATGCTTTTTATGTGCTGATGGCAGCACTGTATGTGGGCTCAGTACTTGCAGCGGCAGGAATAAGCCTGAAAACAGGGTTCTGGAGAGAGGAAGAGACAAGAAAGTATGTTCATGTCTCAGTCTCCTTCACAGCTTTCATCATAGCATATTGCATCTCTTCTCCGCTTCTAAGGCTCATAGGTCCCGTCGCATTTATCTTCATCAATGCATACTCTGGGTATAAAACAAAAGCCAGGCTTGGGGGTCTCTTGCTTTATCCCGTTTCCCTGGCGCTTCTTGCAGTGGCAATGAATCTTGGCATCATCAGTCAATCGGTTTTTGTCACAAGCATTCTGGTGATGGGACTCGGAGATGGAGGGGCAGCTGTTGTGGGAATGCGTTACGGGACTCATCGTGTTGGCAGCAAAACACTTGAAGGTTCATTGGCGATGTTCATTGTCTCATTCGTCCTGATTATCCTTTCTTGTGAGACCTGGTATTGGGCGTTGTTATCTGCTTCTTTGATCACGGTGGTTGAAGCATTATCACCTCATGGCTGGGATAATTTCTCCGTTCCAGTTTCTGCTGCATTATTATTGGAGGTCTTATGAGGTCCTGGACGGCTGTTCTTGATGCTCTTTTCTTCTCTATTCCTCTTTTCCCGAGGCTTCTGATCATACTTTTTGTGATGCTGCTGATGGTAGCGATATCAAGAGGCTGTCATTTCCTTACATGGGGTGGTGCTCTCACGGCATTAATCCTCGGTTTCACAGTGATGTATATTGGTGGAATCTCCGGGATTGTCCTACTTTTGTTTTTCTTTCTCTCTTCGTCCGTAATAAGCAAGCTTGTGAAAAGAACTTATCTAGTAGAAAAGAAAAGCAGTGAGCGGGATATGATGCAGGTCATGGCAAATGGGTTGCCTGCAGCTTTCTCACTCGTTCTTTTCCGCCTCACGCCTTATCCGGCGGCATTTCTTGCAGCTTTTGCCGCAGCCCTTGCGGAAGCCGAAGCGGACACGCTTTCCGGAGAAATAGGACGGTTAAGCCATCGCGACCCCGTTTCAATTGTCTCATTGACGCGTGTTCCTAAAGGATTGTCCGGTGGTATTACTGTCCTCGGTCTTGTTGCAGGTGCGCTTTCATCTCTTTTAGTGGCAATGCTTTTCATGGGAACATTTGGTTGTGATTTTTCCTCATTCATGGCTGTCACATCTGCCGGATTCCTGGGTTCTGTATTCGATTCTCTTCTGGGAGCGACGCTGCAGGTCCAGTACAGAAGAAAGGATGGCTCTCTCACTGAAAGAGGAGAGGAAAACGGAGAAAGAAATGAAAGAGCGCGTGGTGTTCGCTGGATTGATAATGATATGGTAAATCTTCTCTCTGGATTGTTTGCAGCCGCGATTTCATCATCTTTGGTGATGTTGATCTGAAAAGCAGAAATGGAAACCTTCTGAATGAGCTTGCCGACTTCAACCTTTGTATATATCTTATTGGTTGGCAGCAATCTGCTATTCAGAAAATATAAGGAGATACATAGATTATGGCAAAGCAGCTTCAGTTCAATGAAGAGGCAAGAAAGTCTCTAGTAAATGGTGTAGAGAAGATATCAAAGGCTGTAATGACTACTCTTGGTCCAAAGGGAAGGCTTGTACTTCTCGATAAGAAGTATGGTGCTCCAACAGTCACAAAGGACGGCGTTTCAGTTGCTCGTGAGATTGAGCTTGAGGATCCGTTCGAGAACATGGGTGCCCAGCTTCTCAAGGAAGTCGCAGCAAAGACTAACGATGTTGCTGGAGACGGAACAACAACAGCTACAGTCCTGGCTTGGTCAATCACTAAGGAAGGCATGAAGAGCGTTGCTGCTGGTGTAAGCCCTATGGGAATCAAGAAGGGTATCGATAAGGCTGTCGAAGATGCTGTTGAATGCATCAAGGGACAGGCTAAGATGATCCAGGACAAGGAAGAGATTGCCCAGGTCGCTTCCATTTCCGCAAACAATGACAGAACAATTGGAGATGAGATTGCCAATGCAATGGATAAGGTTGGCAAGGATGGCGTCATTACTGTAGAAGAGTCAAAGACAATCGAGACTACAGTTGACTTCGTTGAAGGCATGCAGTTTGATCGTGGTTACCTCTCTGCATATTTCTGCAATAACAGAGATACCATGACAGCAGTTCTCGACAATCCGTACATTCTTATCTATGACAAGAAGATTTCCGCAATGAAGGATCTTCTTCCTGTTCTCGAGAAGGTTGCACAGTCTGGAAAGCCTCTTCTCATCATTGCAGAGGATGTTGATGGTGAAGCTCTTGCAACACTCGTTCTCAATGCAGTTCGTGGTACACTCTCTGTAGTTGCTGTCAAAGCTCCTGGCTTCGGAGACAGAAGAAAGGCAATGCTTGAGGATATTGCAATTCTTACAGGCGGACAGGTTATTACTGAAGAGCTTGGCATGAAGCTTGAGAATGCAGACATCTCAATGCTTGGTAGGGCAAAGAACATCAAGGTAGAGAAGGAGAACACAACCATCATCAATGGTGCTGGTTCTTCCGAAGCTATCCGCGATAGAATCGCACAGATTAAGATGCAGATTGAGGACTGCACATCGGATTACGACAGAGAAAAGCTTCAGGAGAGACTTGCAAAGCTTGCTGGTGGAGTTGCTGTTGTCAATGTCGGTGCAGCTACAGAAGTTGAGCTCAAGGAGAAGAAGCACAGAGTTGAGGATGCCCTCAGCGCTACACGTGCTGCTATTGAAGAGGGTGTAATTCCTGGTGGCGGTGTTGCTCTCGTACAGGCTGTCAATGAGCTTCAGAAGAAGGATCTTTTAGCTCTTACAGAAGAGGAGAAGGTCGGCTACAGGATTGTTATCCGCGCACTTGAGGAACCAATCAGACAGATTGCAGAGAATGCTGGCGTTGATGGCTCCATCATTGCTGATACATGCAAGAAAGAGAAGAAGGGCGTTGGTTTTGATGCTAATGCAATGAAGTGGGTAAACATGGTTGATAGCGGAATCATCGATCCTGTAAAGGTGACAAGATCTGCTCTTCAGAATGCAGCATCCATTGCTTCTCTGATCCTCACAACAGAATGTGCAGTTACAGATATTCCAGCTCCAGAACCGGCAGCTCCTGCTAACCCGGGAATGGGCGGCGGAATGATGTAATTTAGCTGATTGAGATATAAAGCGGCAGAGCTTGTCTTTGCCGCTTTTTCTGTTACAGGCAGCATTATTGCATACATGCGTATCACCATCGTGTTGACTGTACTTTATCTATAATGTTACTTTCTTTGTAATACGTACTGAGAGGTTTAGAAGAAATGCAGGGTCAGATGACTACAACAATCATCACATTTGTACTTATAATCCTTATTTTCTATTTCCTTATCATCAGACCTCAGAAGAAGAGGGATAAGGAAACCAAGGCAATGCTCGCTGCGATGAAGAAGGGCGACAGGGTTGTTACTATCGGAGGAATCCATGGAACAATCATTACTGTCAAAGATCAGACAGTTGTCGTAAAGGTTGACGATTCGGCACGCATTGAGTTCTCTAAGAGCGCTATCTCAACAGTCACAAACAAGGATGCTGCTAAGACTGCTCCTAAGAAGGTTGAAGCCAAGGCAGAGGAAAAGGCTGAAGAGAAGGGCGGTGAAGCTGGAAGCATCGGTGTTGATACTCCATCTGAAACAGAGAAGAAGGACGAATAAGAGAAAACAGGTCTTTCCTGTAATTTAGCAGGGGCTGGTCGTATGGCTCGCCCCGTTTTTTGTTTCAATGAAAGTTGTAATTCCTGAAATCTATGGTTTTTGCCGTGGAGTAAGAGGCGCTATTGAAAAAGCTGAAAGAGCATTGGTTGAAGCTTCTGAGAAAGAAGTGCCTTGCTACTTTTATGGCGATATTGTGCATAGCAGGGCTGTTATGGAGAACTTCCTCTCAAAGGGTGCCATGAGAATCGGGAATCCAGATGAGGCAAGAGCTCCGGGCATTGTCATAATCAGAGCACATGGTATTCCTGATAAAGAAAGAAGCGAACTTGTTGCAAAAGGTTTGACCATCGTCGATGCGACTTGTCCTGTTGTCCTTCATAGCCAGCTTCTCCTCCGTACAGAGAATCATCCGCTTTTCGTGATTGGAAACAGTGGACATAGTGAGGTTGTATCGCTTCTTGGATCCTGCAGCTCTGCAATTCTCATTGAGCGTCCTTCGGATCTGGTGAAGCTCAGACCCGGAGTTGATTATCACGGTGTCGTGCAGACTACTTTCTCCCTTACTGGACTTGAATCCATTAGATCGGAAGAGCGTCGT
>CALXYN010000071.1 GCA_944392975.1 uncultured Spirochaetaceae bacterium
GTATGGCGCAGATGCGATGAAGTTCACCCTCTGCTACCTTGCAGCGCAGGGACAGGATGTGATGATTGACATGGATTCCTTCCGCCTTGGTTCAAGATTCGCGAATAAGATATGGAATGCGACAAGATATCTTCTCATGAATCTTGAGGGCAGAAATCTTGTAAATATCAGCCGCGATAAGCTCAGCATCATGGACAGGTGGATTTATTCACGGTTCAATGCTGCCGCAGCTTCGATATCAACGGCAATGGAAAGCTATCGCTTCAATGAAGCTGCACAGACAATCTACTCATTCTTCTGGAATGATTTCTGTGACTGGTATATTGAAGCATCCAAGGGTAAGCTTCTTCATGGAACTGATGAGGAAAAGGATCTGCAGGTATCGATTCTCATGGATATTCTTGAAAAGAGTATGAGACTCATGCATCCGTTCCTCTCATTCCTTACAGAGGAGATTTACCAGAAGCTTCCTAATCACAAGGGTGATGTTATTGCCTCTTCCTATCCGCAGTTTGACAGTGAGCTTGAAGATAAAGAGGCAGATTCTCTTGTTTCTGTTCTTCAGGAAGCCGCTAGACTCGTAAGAGCTGCTCGTTCCAATCTGCAGATTGCTCCAGAGAAGAAGCTGCGTGTCGTTATCCGTATTGCCGCAGATAATCCAGCCGCTTCCTTCATGAAAGCAGAAGCTGGACTTCTGGCAGTTTTCATGTCGGCAAGTTCTGTTACTGTTGATACAGAATCTGCAGAGGATGTCAAAGGCGCACTTCCGGCGACAGGCCTTGGTTTTGAGGCATTTGTCTTTGTTCGTGAAGCTGTCGATGTTGAAGCTGAGATCAAGAGATTGCAGGGTGATATTGAGAAGAATGAGAAGCTTCTCGAAACTTCAATCAAGAAACTTTCAAACGAAAACTTCATCTCACATGCAAAGCCAGAGGCTGTGGAGAAGGAGAAGTCAAAAAAAGCTGAATTTGAGGATAAGATTCAGAAGGCTAAAGAGCATATTGAGCTTCTCAGGTCATTCTGAGAGTGACCCCAGGCTTCCTTATCTGCTATAATCCTTTTCGAGAATAGGACGAAAGAGCAGAAGGAGGCTTGGTGGATAATCTCCTCGATGAGCTTGATAGAACAATAGGAAAACTTTGTTTCTTGCGTTATCGGATTATGAATCAGGATATTGACAGGGAGGATGCAGAAAGAACTCTTTCACAGATTTCCGCACTTGCAGATAAGTTCTCTACTGGAAAACGAGAGAAAAAGGGCAGACTTCCTTCAAGGAATGTGTTTGAAAAAAGAAAAACCTCAGTCTGAGGTTTTTCTTATGTCTTGGATTATTTAATTTCCTGTTCTAGCCGTTTTATCAGAGTGTCTATATGCTCTTTTGTAAGTGCGGGATTCAGAAGTGTGAATTTCAGCATCACGTTGTCATCAAAGACAGTCTGGCCGATGACAATGCCCTCTGCAAGCAGCTTGCGTCTTGCTTTCCTGTTCACATCATCTCCACCTTTCAAAGCAAATACTACGGAGCTTAGTTCCGGTGCAATAGGAGCAGTGAATGCTTCATCGTCTCTGATTCTGCTGTAGAAGTATTCAGCATTGCCTATTGCCTTATCCATGATTGCCCTGTATCCATCTCTTCCTCTTGTCCTGAAGGCAATATAAACCTTCAGTGCATCGAAACGTCTTGTTGTTTGCATCGATTTACCGACAAGATTTATATATCCATCTTCCTCATCTTCTTCCCTGTTTAGGTAAGCTGCATGAAGCTGGAATGCATCCAATGTGCCTCTATCCTTTACAAGAAGGGCTGAGGCACTTATCGGGAGAAGGAACATCTTATGGAAATCTATGGTTATGGAGTCTGCAAGAGACAGATTGCCAAGCCTTTCTTTGTATGAAGAAAGAATGGCACCTGATCCATATGCAGCATCAGCGTGAAGATACAGGCCATAGCTGTCTGCAATTTCCCTCAAAGCTTTTACATTATCGATGCTACCAAAATCCGTAGTACCGATTGTTGTCGCAATAAGAAATGGATGCAAACCGCTCTCATAATCTTGTTTGATTATCTCTCTTGCTTTTTCAATATCTATCCGCTGTTTTCCATCAACGGGCAGCTTCACAACAGCATCATAGCCAAGCCCCATCATGTGTGAAGCCTTGTCAAACGAGAAGTGCGATATTTCTGAAGTGTAGAGCCTGAGTTTCCTGAAATCCTCAGGAAGACCGTTCTTTTTAACGTCCCATCCTCTCTTTTGCAGATATTTGTCGCGTAGCGCTATGCAGGCTGAGATATTTGACTGGCTTCCTCCCGATGTGAAGACTCCATCTGCATTGTCATTGTACCCAAAGAGCGTTGCAAGTTCTGAGATGGTCCTTACTTCCATTTCTGTTGCAGCCGGTCCCTGATCCCAACTGTCCATTGAAGAATTGAACGCTGCGATTATAAGTTCAGCAGCTATCGATTCAATAAGCGCAGGGGAGTGCAGGTGAGGCATATATGATGATGACCATGTCCTGAGCATATTGGGAATTATTGTTTCCCTGAGAGAGGGAAGGACGCCTTCCCATCCTTCGCCTTTTTCAGGAAGAAATGACAACTGCCTGATTTTTTCTCTCAGCTCATATGGATTGATACCGGAAAATGCACTCTCATCCTTGATTGAACCAAGGATGAGGTCAACAGCATCATTTATTTCAGTTCTGAATGCTTCTTTCACATTCTCGTTTGGAGAAAGGACTGTGATGTTATCTGATTTCACTATCTATTTCCCTGACAACGCGGCTGAATATGTCTAGCATGGTTGTAATCTCATCATCTGTTACTGTGAGGGCACAAAGGCAGCGCATTGTGCTTCCATTCCTTCCGCCTTTTTCCATGACGAGATGGTTCTCAAAGCATCTTTTCTGTACCTCTGCAGCGATACTGCCGGAAGCTTCCGGGTGACCCATTATGTCTTTCTCACCGTTGGGATTGACAAATTCGATGCCAAGCATCAGACCTCTGCCTCTTATATCTCCGATGATTTTCACATCTTTTCTAAGTTCTTCAAGGCCTTTCTTTATTCTCTCACCCTTTCTTCTGACTTCGCTGAGGAATGCCGGATTTGAGACTCTTTTCAACACAACGGTTCCAGCTGCCATTGCCAGCTGATTGCCTCTGAACGTACCAGCATGCGCACCAGCTGTCCACTTGTCGAGATCCTTGTTGTAGACGACGACACTCATTGGCTGGCTACCACCGATTGCTTTGCTCATCAGGATGACATCAGGAATGATGCCGCTTTCCTCGAATGCAAACATCTGACCGCTTCTGCCGATACCGCACTGTATTTCATCGACAATGAGAGGTATATCAAGTTCTTTTGTTACACGACGCACTGTCTGCAGGAATTCGGCAGGAGCAGGAATTACTCCTCCTTCTCCCTGAATAGGTTCGATGATGACGGCTGCAGGTTTTGTGATACCGCTTTCAGGATCTTTAAGAACTCTCTCAAAATATGCAGAGCATGCGCGGGCACCAGCTTCTCCACCTAATCCGAATGGACAGCGATAAGAGTAGGGATATGGCATGAATTGAACACCGGGCATCAGGTTCTGTACTTTTGACTTTGCATTGAGATTTCCTGTGAGAGCCATTGCGCCATGTCCCATACCATGATAGCCACCACTGAATGCAATGACCATACCTCTTCCTGTTGCTGTCTTGCAGAGTTTTATTGCTGCATCTGTTGCGTCTGTTCCAGAAGGAGAGCAGAACTGAATTTTTACATTTCCCTGCATCTGTTGTGGAAGCACGGATATGATTGTCTCCACGTATTTATCCTTTACCGGTGTGGTAAGGTCGAGAGTATGGAGGGGTGCATCTGATGATATGAGATTAATCATTGCCTCTTTGATTTCATCATCATTGTGCCCAAGTGCCAAAGTACCAGCACCACAAAGGAAATCGAGATATCTGTTTCCTTCTACATCCTCAACCCATGATCCTTTTGCTTTATTCAGTGCGAATGGGAATTTTCTTGGGTAACTTCTTGCCGAAGATTCTGTGTCGTTCTGACGTCCGATAAACCACTTATTTGTCAGATTCTGCTCGTTCACTTCTTTCCTGTCCTTATTCCATAAAATGTTTTGTCTGGCTTATGCCAGCCCTTTTTTTATTAAGTCTCCTGATAAACAGGGCCAAGGCTAATAATAGCAGGGTAGACGATGCTTGGCTAGAAGAAAAAAAAGACGGTACTTGACCGTCTTAATTGTTTTCAGATAAACGAGATATACAGCGATAATCAGTCATTGTCGGCAACTTTTGATTCCTGTATTTCCTTTCTTCTTTCTTTGCAAAGCTTGGAAATCTCTGCCAAAGCCTTTCTAGCTCTTGCCGCAGAAGCCTTAATTCCTTTTGCTTCAAATCTTTTGCTTTCAGCGATATATGTTTCAAACTGTGCAAGAAGCTCTTCATGAACAGACATTCTTCCACCTCCCAATGGTGTTTTCTATAAAATAATAACACAATTGGTGAGGATATCAATAAATTTCACCAAAAATCGGTTTTAGTGAATAATTCTGCCCTTCCATTCGAACCCTTTGCCAGAGATACTGCGGAAAAAGCTATGTATATACATTACGGTGATTAAAAGCAGTGTAAGCGGACTGGAGATGGAAACGCGCTTTCGCCATCTCATTTTCTTGCACCCTATATACCATGCGACAATGAACAGTATTGTGCCTAGAGTCATTAATAAAGCATCGAGCTGAGAACCAAGGATTATGAGCAGTATGGCTGCTATCGGAGATGCAGCGATATGAAGGAGGAGAATCACAACAATAATGATTGGAATTAGAAGTGAAAATTTCGGAGGAATTGCTCCTGCAATGGATCTCTCTATGCCGTGAAAGGATTCCGACCCTGTTCTGTACATGTAGCATGATGACTGTTTTGAGAAGTCCAGGAATGCATATTTTTTCTTGCATCTGACAAACAGCCTTACAATGCCGATATCGTCACAGATTTCGCCTTTGATTTTCTCGTATCCACCTGTTTCCTCATAAGCATCTCTTCTCATCATTATGAACTGTCCGATGGCAAAGGAGGCAGCTGGAATAGGAAAGCGGTAGATGAACCATTGTGGTACAAGTACAAATGTCAGCATCATTGCGGACATGCAGATACTTCCGAAATAAGAAGAACAGAGTTCCTGGGGAAGACCTGAAATGATATCAAGCTGATGGTTTTCCATGATGGAATAAGCATGTGAGACACAGTTTGCAGAATGTACCGTATCTGCATCTGTTGCCAGTATGTATTCTCCTTTTGCGTGCGGAATGAGCTGTAGAAGAGCGTTTATTTTGCCGTTTTTATGGAGCACCGTGCCAGCCGAGGTTGTGAAGAGTTTTATCCTTTTGTCCTTTTCTACATAGCTCTGGAGTATCTCTTCTGTTCTGTCTGTACTCTGGTCATTGATGATTAGTATTTCGATATTTCTGTAATTCTGTACAATAAGCGAATCCAGAAGACGAGGAATATTTCTCTCTTCATTGCGGGCCGGTATGACTATGGATATAAGCGGGCCTTCCGTTCTTTCTTCTGTTTTTTCGAATTTATGACAATAGAAGAGATTCAGAAGCACGTTAATGATTGCATATGCCCCTATGACAATCATTACAATCGAATATATTTTTATCCATAATTCCATAAACACCTCAGAGGAGTACTTTGCCAGCTGTAAAATGGGAAATCATTTATTCCAGCTGAGGACGGATGCTGTCTTTTCCTTGAAATGGCTTTGTTTCCTGAGCCATACTTATTTGATGCACGCATCTTCTGTTCTTGTCAAAGGTTTTGATTTATTTACCTGAAAGTCCTTTTTCATTATTATCCCTTATTTCCTCAAATGCAGGATCAAATGAATAAATACTTTCTGCTTTTTCCAGATACTCATTGCTTTCTTCATATTTCTCAGTTTCGGAGAGAGCCATTGCTTTTCCTACTAATAATGAGTAGTGGTCGAGATAGGATATTCCAGTCTGGTTTTCTTCAACATCATTGAAGATCCTCAGGGCTTTTTTTGAAGAACCTCCGGCAATAGGTGGCGCGTAAAGAAGTCTGAAACCTTCCTGTATTGCCGCATAGAACTCATCTGGATAGTTTTTGTACATTTCCTTCACGAGTTTATTGTTGTTCATGCCTGCCTTGAGTTTCCCTGTGACATAGTATTCTGAAGATGTTGCATCGACTTCCGTGGCAAGTTTCCTTACACCTTCTTCATCCTCCGGAATCTTGTCCATCATATCTTTTTCAATAAGAAGATGTCTTTCTGCTTCATCCTTCATTCCTGAATCCATATAGTACCGTACCATATGGTACTCGACACGCGAGAGCGCTACTGGATCGTCAGTGGATTCTATATAGGCCTGATAGGCTTTCTCCGCCTCTTCCGGCTCTCCTCCGTTCTTGATGACGCTGAGAAGAGAAAGGAAAAGGGGAGATGACTGCATTTCCTGAAATGAGTCTGTATATGCATAAAGACCGGAAAGAAAAATACAGATGATGATCAATGTTGATATAAGTCTCTTCATCGTTTCCTACTTTACAATCGGGGAAGATGAAAGGCACCTTATGATGTACCCTTCCTTAAGTGGCAGTGTGGTCTTGATGTATCCAGTGTGTCCATGATCAAGTTTTTCCGTCTCTTCCATCTCTTCATTGAGAAGGGTGATGTTTTCACCTGAGAGAAGAGGAATATCCGGACCGATGAATTCAAGACCGTCAGGTTTTATCTGATTGCGGATGTCGACTTCATAGATACCATCCTTTATTTCCTTGCCGACAATACCAAGAAAAAGGTAATTCCGTTCATATCCATAGCTTGTCGGGCGGGAAACATCGGAAGATGAATCTACTGGACCATTTGAGAAGAAGAACCCTGTTGTATACTCCCTATGGGAAACATCAAAGAGGTCTCTCTTGTACTTTTCCTTGTCGATATCATTATCAATTGCTTTCCTGTATGCTCTAGTGACAACTGCTACATAGTAAATGGATTTCATTCTGCCTTCGATCTTCAGAGATGAAAGTCCTGCATCTTCGAGTTCCTTTACATGATCAATCATGCAGAGGTCCTTTGATGAAAGAATCGTTGTGTATCCATCTTCCTCGCTTATTGGAAAATAGAGGCCGGGCCTTTCCTCCTCTTCGAGAGCATAATGGAGTTTGTAATTCCAACGGCATGTGTGGGAACAGTCGCCCTGGTTTCCACTTCTCCCTGCCAGATGTGCAGACAGGAGGCAGCGTCCTGAATAAGCCATGCACATTGCACCATGAACAAAAGCCTCAAGTTCAACATCTGGGACTGCATCTTTCATTCGCTTGATGTCATCAAGACTTGTCTCCCGTCCCAGAATAACTCTTGAGAATCCCATATCCCTGTACATCTTCACGCTTTCAGAGTTCATACAGGAGGCTTGCGTGGAGAGATGAAGCTCACGTTCTGGAAAATTCTTCTTCAAAAACGGAACAAGGCCTATATCGGAGATGATAAAAGCATCAAAAGGCCACGAACGGATTTCATCCACCATGGTCTGTATTTTTTCCATATCACGCTGGTGGAAAAGTATATTCAGCGTGCAGTAAAGCCTTTTTCCTGTCTTTTCCTTCAGTGCTTTGACTTTCTCAATCTCTTCCTGAGAGAAGTTTCCTGCATTATGGCGGAGAGAAAACTCCGTCATGCCCATATAAGCCGCATCAGCTCCATAGCTGAACGCGGCAACAAGTTTGTCATAGTTTCCGGCAGGGGATAAAAGTTCTATTGCCATCTCATAACCTTTTCAAAAGCTGCAGCTTGTCTCAGAGTGTCCTTCTCTCGCTCTTCCTCGGCTTTCTTTCTCTTCTCATCCTGAAGAGCTTTGAGCATCTGAGGGCTGAGGCGCTCAGAGCTTTCATCAGGGAAAGCTATTGCAATGACTTCCGAGATGTCTGAAACAGGATGGAAGATTACATCACTTTTCACTTCATCATCAAGCTTTTCCAGATCGCTCTGATTACGTACTGGAATTATGATTTCCTTGATTCCATTACGACGTGCTGCAAGGATTTTCTCTTTCAGCCCGCCGATAGGCATCACCCGGCCAGTGAGCGTCAGTTCGCCGGTCATCGCAAGCCGTGGCTTTATCGTTTCCTGGCGATACATCGACCAAAGAG
>CALXYN010000072.1 GCA_944392975.1 uncultured Spirochaetaceae bacterium
ACCATTCAATGGAGATGCTCTCCCGCTACACGGATCTGGATGCAGAACGAGACATCGCTTCTCAGATAAATGAAATCAGAGCACAAAGGGAAAGGAGTTCACAAATGGGATGAAATGACAGAGAAAAAGAGTTCTCCACAGCTTAGTCTCCTCTACTACTGAGATACTATGGCCTTGATGATTTTCCCCTCGGATTCCTTGACCGTGTCCCTCTTGATTCCGAGCGTCCTCGCAATGCTGCTGGTCGACGTCCCTTTACGGTGCAACCGCAGCAGCTGCCTGTAGTCATTCATCATGATGAGACTACCTCCTGAATAGTAATATGTTGGTTCTTGCGAACATCCATCATGCTATTGCAATTGATTGATTGTTGTGGATAAGCTGACCAGGATTTTTGGATGAGCCAGGGCCGTTTCATGGCGCGGAATACAGGAAAGCTTTATATTGCTGGGGTTCAGGGTGGATAAAGCCCTTAGTAGCAACGATTTGGTAACTTTTCCCATGATTCAAAAAATGAGAGCTAACTGATTTTGATTAAGTCGGTTAGCTCTCTTTTGTTTTGTATATCATTGCGGAATATACACTTTACATATTTCGCTGTTCATTGCCATTTGAATCCATTCTAGTTTTTGATGCTGGTGCATAATTTGAATACCCCTGCGAGTTCCCATGGAACCAATTTCACTCTGGATATTATCTTCTGTCAGCTCAAAACTTTGAGCATTGTCATTATTTGTATGCCCCCACAATTTCCACTCACTACTGTTAATTAACAAAGCTCTTCTCTCTTCAAACGGAAGAGTAGGTGGAAATATCTTGTTTAATCGATATTTCTCCAGTTCACAAATATGCATTACTCGTTGTTGTGGATCACTCTTTTCTCGATCAAGAGCTACTTGTAGTTGCATCAAAAATTCAGGTTCATGAATTTCTGGCTGTTTCTTCCAATATTCATTAAGATCCTGGAATTCCTTTTCTTGGATTGCTACTATACGTTGGTAATCCTTATCGTTGTATGTAACTACATAAGGGCTTTCAGAAAATGTTGGCATGTTGCCGTACCATGGTTGATTTGATACAGGAGCTTTTACAGAGAAAATTGCTGATCCCATACTGTAATCATGTTTAGATATGTCTTGATATTTAGTTATCCATGAATCATTTCGGTAATAGAGATTAAGCAAATACAGTGCGGCTAAGGCATGTATAAGCGCCTTGATATTACCTTTTTGTAAAGAGGAGTACCTATCATGTTTAACCGCCTGATAAGCTTTTTCCCAATATGTTCCTTGTCTCTTGTGCGCTTCATTTAATGGTTTAAGTACCCTATTTTCGTCCTTAGTAAAATTGAAGAATGGAGCAACAATGAGCACCTCTTTGCTATGGGTTTGCCACTTTATATCAATCAACTTTAAACAATCTTCGTCAAAAAATATACTGGTGTCCCCTCTTGGCTTGGTACCACCATTATCAAAATATAACTCTTTAGATAGTGCTTCAATTTGAACACAGCAACTAACTAATAAATCTGAGATATGCGGAGAAAACACTTCTAATTGAGAATTGCATGACTGTGTAACAAGTTTGCCCTTGCTATTAACCTGTACTTCATCAGTAAAGAAAATATACTTAGATACTTCGATTAATTCTTTTTCAAGATTTAAATATGTTTGCCAAAAAATATCAGATTTTTTCATTTAGTTACTCTACTTTCTCATCAGAAAACATGTCAACAGACACATTGTTGAGTTCCTTCAAAGGCATCTTCACACAGGCCTGGATTTTGTCAAACTCCGAGTTGTGGTAGCGCCACTTGTCATAATCCTCTTTGTAAATCTCGCTCGCCTCCTACCAGAAACAGTGTGCCTCATGGTACCGGGCGGCGTTCTTGTTCTTTCGCACATCTACCTTCAAGCAAAACACACTCTCATGGATTTTTTCGGAAATGCCGATTCAGTGTTCTGCAGGAACTGGAGGGCGTAGATGTTTCGCTCATAATTGTCCAGCCTTCCTGCAATGTTTACATCCCCGGCCAGAGCTCCGGCAAGCAGTTCACCAACATACTTGTTGACTGAAACATTGGCCTTTGCGGCGTTCTTCTCAATCACATCATTCAGCTCATCATCAATACGGACAGTCAGCTTTTTCATGTTTGCATAATCCCCTGTTTCTTCTGTTTTCCTTCATGGCGCAACCTTGTCAGTCCGGCAAGTAATATGCGCCATATATAAATACTTAGTGCGTCAGTAATTCCTTTGTGACATGCGTCACGGGCCTTTTTATCTTGCCCACTGACGCACTTTTCCCAATAATCCATTTTCCATCATCCCTTCTAGTAAACTTTGCAAAATACCAGGAAAGGAGGACAAGAGCTTACTCACGCAAGGCAGAAACCATCCTCTGTCAGGCATCGGATAAAGCCGGACTTCCATGCAAGATTTTCTTTGAATACAGTCCCAGTGCTTCCTTTTCTTGTCTTCCCATACCAGTGTAGAAAGACACGATTTCCCAGCCGATCCGACTGAATGATTTACCATTCTGAAGCTCATTTACCATTGACTACAGCAACCCATTTTGCATCAACGCATATTACTCCATTGTTGCATTTTCTAAGGCTGAAAGCCATTTATCAAATTGCGGAACAGAAGACCGCATCTGGTCTATTCCAATTTTCTCTGCAATAGGTATTCCGTTCACAGTTTTTTTGTATGATGGCATCCATTTTTCCAGCCGTTTTGATGGAGCTGTTGCTTCACTGTTATTGATTCGTTCCAAGTCACCGTTAAACTCTTTGATTGTATCCTCAACCATCTTTGGTGCTATTCCAAGCCCCTCGGCTAAAACCTCAGGCTTGCAGAACAGCAAGGTTTCGAATTCATGAATCACAAAAAAGGGAATGAACCGGTGATCTATGTACATATCAGGAAGCATTTCTTTTACCTTTTCCATGGTTGACTCCCTTAGTATCTTTTCAATTTGCTCTGGAGAATCATTCCCATGAATCGTTTCCTTCCCTGGCCAGTCCGCAATCCCATAATAATCTAGAAACAAGGTGACGATTGTGTCTTTCCGCTGTTTCAGATGTGTACGGATATCATTCTTTGCCCTATCAAATTTAACATTCCCACCTTTTTGGCCAGGCTTAGAGACTTGTGTGGCATGAAGTCCAATGTTTCTGTATCCGAGATAAGGTGCAAGAATTTTGTTAATGAAATTTTCTTCGGTTGCTCCTTCTACAATTGCGACCACCTCAATATATTTACTCATTTACTGGCCCCCCTTCGATTACGTTCTTTGTCCACAATTCACCAACAGAATAGTCCTCAAGCCATACAGAAAATGCTTCAGGATCAAGTCTTTTCATAGTGGAAGCACCGTCTTCTCTGCTCATTACAATGATGTCATCAATATTGAAGTGATCAATGAGCTGAGGAGATTGCGTTGCGACTATCACCTGTGTCTTTTCTGCGGCAGCCTGAAGCAGCTCAGATAAAATCGCAATTGCTGCTGGATGGAGGCCAAGCTCTGGTTCATCTATTACAATTGTCGATGGAGGATTAGGTTGTAACAAGGCAGTAGCAAGACAGATAAAACGAATTGAACCATCAGACAAATGATATGGCTGCATAGGGAAGTCTGAGCCCTTCTGTTTCCATGAGAGCTTTACTTTTCTCTCTTCATTTGTTGTTACATCGAGAAGAAAATCATCAAAGAATGGCATCACTAGTCTTATGGAATTTACTATTTCATCGTATTTCGCCTTATAGTTCGTTTTCAGTTCTAAAAGGAATGGTGCGATATTTGAGGCATTTCCCCTAAGTCTTTTGTTATCCTCGATTATTTCTGATCTTCTCATAGGAGCAAGCGAACTCGTATCATGAAAATGATATACAACCCAATTGGAAATTGAGTCATAAATATAAAACCCAACACCTGGATAATCAGGGAATACAGCACTCTTTTCCCCTTGCATATCAGAAATTCTGCTTTCTGTCGAAGCTGGACCATATGTCCACCAGGAATTGTTTCCAAATCTTCTATATTCTTCGACTAGGAAACCCTCGCTTACAGTGGGGGTAAGCTTAACTTTATACGAGTTAAATCCGTGCCCTGTCGAAATGAAGTTAAGCTCAATTTGAATTGACGATGTTTCTTTTGGTCCATTATACAAAAAGTTATCAGATCCTCCTTTTAGATTGATGTACCGAGAAAAACTTTTTTGAACCATTGCTGATAACATATGAAAAACTTGGATAAAGTTACTTTTTCCTGCACCATTTGCGCCGATGATGACATTCAAGTCCCTTAATTCAAGGTTATCAATTTTTTTCATGGACTTAAAACCATTTATTGATAGATTTTCTATTCCTCTATTCATTGTTTCACCTCACTCATTTTCAAGTTCGTAAAGCTGTCGAGCTTTCATTGCAAGTTTTGGATTTTCCTTCTTGTCATTATCAATCAGCCATTCAATATATTCTGACACACTAGTTTTTCCTTTTGTAAAGCCTGCAGTCTTCAGCTCCTTTGCCCGGAGTTTGGCATATATGCTGCTGTCACCATAGAACATTATCGAAGATGAAGTAGCCTGGCGCTGTTTTTCATTGATGAAGCTTTTCTTTTGTTCTTGTGCAACTTCATGCTCAACATGCTCGTCTTTACTGATTCCAAATGATCCAAGCAAATTCTCTTTCCTACGCATTTTTCAACCTCCATCAGAAACTCGTTGACAAAATTCTCATAATCTTTGGCTACACCACTTCGTGGAGTTGCCGTAGAAATATCCAGATGATCAGCCTGTGCGGCTTCTATAGCGACTGCTTGTCTTATCCTGGAACTGAATAGTTTTTTACCAAGTCTGTCTGCAATAGTAGACAATGCGTCAAGTACATCCTTTCCAAGAACTGTCCTTCCATTGAACCTGGTCACTAGGATACCCATGATGGATAGCACATGATTCTCACTTCGTACTTCTTCAACCACGCGGGCAAGAGCGTTTATCCCCTGCAGAGAGAATGCTGCTGCATTTACTGGTACGATAAGACTGTCAGAAGCAACAAGGGCATTCAATGACAATATGCCCAAAGAAGGAGGACAGTCGATAATGTAATAGTCATAGCTCGAGTCTGTTTCCTCAAGGATCCTCTTCAGCATTCTGAAAGCGGCAAATTGAGTGTATCGCCGGTCAGCGTCAGCCAACGAGAGGGAACATGGGACAAAATCGCCAAGAACTGTATCTTTCATTACGACATCCCTCCATCCCTTTCTTGATGACAAGAGGTCATCAAGTGTATTTCCCCCTCCGGATCGAGACCTATTGAGGCTGACAGATTGCCTTGCGGGTCACTATCAACGACAAGACATCTTTTCCCCTTCCTCAACAATCCTGCTGAAAGAGCAGATGCCGTGGTTGTCTTCCCGACTCCACCTTTCTGATTGATTATCGATACGGACTTCATGTTACCTCCTACACCTCATACCGTCTTTCATTCTTGAAATTGGATGAGAACTTCTTTTTCGTTGTTGGTATTTGATCAAGCCCCAACAGTTTCAGCTGATCATCACAAATTTACCGTTTGTGCTTGATCCTCCTAAGTGCTCTTTTGTACCTGGTGACAGAACCGGGATGATTGTCACTTAGAAGTTCAGACAACCTTTTTCTGATATCCTCTGTCCTCCTGTTTGTAGCATGCTCGATATAACACTTCATTGTCATCAGCACACCCTTTCCATAACCAAGATCGACTGCGAAGTTGTCTGCCCGCTGCTCGGCTCTTCGACCTCCCAGTATCCAGGAGGCTTTGTAGTAAACAAACATCAGCGAATAATGGAATCTATCCAAGGACCATCCAAGGATTCTGGGCAATAGGTCTGCCAATGAGTGGTAGCAATCCGACAGAAAGACAGATGTATCTGGTCAGCAACTGCATTGGTTTCAAATAGATTCTTGAAGGTACCGATATGATATGGTTGACAAGCGAATCATGATTCCGGACATGTGATATCTCATGTGCGACTATTGAATGTAGAATCTCTTTATCAACGTTGAACGCACCCATATTGATGACAACCAGCTTGCCATGAGCAAACCCGTTTATACTTTCATCTGTCCGCATGAAGAATCTGATACGAGACAGCGTACCTTTCTTTCTCGCATTGGTGAGTACTTCAAGGATGCCTCTTTGTTCCAACTCTTCAACATCCATTGCTCTATTCTTTGGGTCACTTAGGATCTTCTCATTCTCTCTTTTGTACCCGCAATACACAAATAATACTGATAACCAGAAGCCAGACAGACACTGAAAAGTCGTCGCTCCAAAAAGTAGGCTAGGAATCTTGAATATGCGGGCCACCCATTCATTTCCGACTACGACAATCTGGTAGGGAGCGAAACTGAACAGGATTGTTGAGACAAGCAATACAATGATAAAAATGACAAAGAATGCCATCAAAGTGTTTATCCTGAGAATTGCTTTCCAATGATAATCGTAGAACACCCATGCAAGGCAGACAGTCGCAACAGCAAAGTCGATCAGTGCCTCAATTGTTATTTCAAGAAGCGGAACCGCTGTGAAATAAGGTTGCCAATACCACTCACAGCATTTCTCAATCTCAGATCGGAACCAGGATGAGAAGTAACATCCGGCTGCGATGAGGGCAAGTAGAACAACAATGGTCATGGTCGCCAGAATGTCAGCCGTCATTTTCTGTCTTCGGTTTTTCATCTTCCCACTCCTGAATATATTTTACCGTTTATGTTTTACTTGTTACGTTTTAATTTTTACATGGGCAGTCTCATTCGTCAAGAGGCAACTAGGAAAACAGACTCAAAGCGTTTTTTCTGGTGTAGGAGTGCGACCAAAGGTGTGACCAACAGCTTTAAACCATCCACTTGCAACATGAAAATAATTTGGGTAGAACGAAACAAACAAATCTAAGAGGATAACGTCTCTTTGGGACGTTTGAAACATAATCTGAGAGGAAGGTTCAAATTTCGAGCCCCGTCTCTCACGAATCTCTAATACTTTATACGCTGTATAGAGTTATTTTTTAATCGTGTTGCACACTTTTGCCATATCATTGCACATCAAATATATTCACCTGTTCATGTACTGATGAGCTTGTTTACAGAATTAAACCCTGTCTCTCCAATCAATCGGAAGCCCAATATGCTTTTCTTCGATAAACTCCTTATATTCCTCAATCAATGAATGAAAAGGAATTGAAAACATTTCATTCCATAGTTTGTCATCAAGTAACAGATTCTTAAGCATTAACAGCTGTGGATAAAGAGTTCTTTCCCGCTCTCTGTCCAGCCCTTCCTCAAACATCGGAATAGAAGGGAAAACAGAATAATACAACCGAGAATAATGAGCACATTTGTTCCTTAGAATCGTAAGGCATCTGAGCCAGCTTTCTATCTCCCTATCTGATCTAGGAAAGCCAAACACAAGACAAATTTCACGTTCCCTTTCCATTTACTATTGCCAGCTCAGACAAATAAAGAGCGGACGTCTTACCCGCTATAGGAGGCTTCCGACCAACTCCTAAGCGGTTTCCCAGCTACTTATAATATACTTTTTATCTCTTGATATCCTCTATATCAGGAAAAGTCTTTCTCAGATCTTCGGACATTTTGTATATGGCCACACACATCGGTTTCGTGTAATCCTGAATTGTGATACGCTCCCCTCAAGTAGGACAAAGAAAAATAAAAACTACTTGAATGGAGTATTCACATGGGAAAAAAAAAGAT
>CALXYN010000073.1 GCA_944392975.1 uncultured Spirochaetaceae bacterium
ATGGAAGCATTCTGCGAAACGCCCTGAGAAGGGAAAGAGCCCGGAAGCTCCATCTTCAAGCGTGGAGTAGTTCACCGGAACTGATTACAGAATCCCTAATATCCCAATCTCTTTGACATTCCATTCTGGATTCAGTGTGATGTATTTCACAGTTACTGAAAAAGTAACAACTAGCCTCTATGGAAGGATTGGAGTCAATTACTGGTTCTAATTACGTATTTCAACAATGTCTTAAGGCTGTCTGGAAGATAATTTCAGACAGTTTTTTATTATCTGAATTTTTGACTTCTTTAAAACAGGGCATCTCAATAGCTCTACTGCACCACTGCCCTATTCTTGGTATGCTGATATAAAGAAATATACAGATGATAACTTCTCATGCCTATGTGGAAGAAATTTTGTTAAGAATATATCGCGCTCAGCCCTAATGCAGCAATGATAACCTATATGAATTGGTAACATACGGTGAATTTCAGTCGATTTATAGATTTCATAAGACATAATGACAGTAAGCCATTTGCTTCTGTCATTCCCCGTGAAGAATGCATAATTGAGATATTTCTGAGAAGATTTAAGCAAATAATTCCTGGTCGTTAAATCAATGTCTGATCATATGATGTACGACTCTTATCCATGCGTATTGTCTGCCGTGTTGTATAACCCTCAAACGCAAAAGAAGCTGTTGCATATATAAGAAGTTTTGCATCCGTTAACAAGCCATCAGAATCTTCTGGAAGAAACTCTGAATCATCATCATCGTAATAGGATCTGGCATCACGGACAAAGGGTTCACCATTAGATCTTCCAAGCCGGTATGTTTCGCCATTCAAGGTAAGAGTTATGTAATACTCATTTGATCCTTCAACAGATTCCTGTGCGAAGCTGTATGTAACCTGATATTCATCAGCATAACCATCGGAAGGAAGTTCCTCTCCTTCTTGCAGCATAGGCTCGAACCAATCAATACCCTGAAAGTATTGAGAAACCGGTTCAAAACGACCATTGTCATGTATGATGGAAAGCTCGTATAGGCTTACAGAGATGGTTTCATCATCTGTAGAGGTTGTTTCATATGAAGATGTATATGCAGCCTCCCCGCTTCCAAAACTTTTTGGGAATGAACTGCTATATCTGCTTGAAAAGCTTGAGACAATACCAGAGACCGTGCTCTGCATTGATGCCTCAGGGACTATTAAATAATAGAATCTTAAAATCGGTGTATTGGGACTCGGAATGAGTTTTGGCCAATATTCATCTGATCCAGATGTCTTGAACCGTAATTTGAAATCTATTGAATCAGAATCGATATTATACTGGTAAGTATCTCTCCAGGGGAACATTCGGGGAATTCCACAGGAGATGAAGACAAAAAGAACGAGGGCACTGCAAATAAGAAAAGATAAAATACTTCTCTTCTTCATCAGAGCCCTCCTAGAAACTAATTACTCAGCGTAATTGATCAGGTATGCCTCAGCCATACGTGCATATTCGCTCGGAATTCCCCCATTTTCCGGAACAAGATAGAGACCTGTGAGAGTCTCAAATTCAGCCTGTGCAAGAGCTGTCTCACCTTGAGCGTCATAAATACGTCCAATGCTGAACATAGCTTTTGGAGCATAAACTCCATGATCACCATAGGTTTCAATGACTGTCCTGTAAAGCTCAAGAGCTGTGTCATTGTCTCCAAGGTTCTCATAACATACAGCCTCGTTCATTAAGCAAAGCTGAGCAAAGTAAGTATTAGTCTGTGCTTCTGCAATCTGTGCATAATAATCTGCAGCAGTCTGATAATCCTGATCAGCAAATGCAAGTTCAGCAAGAAGATATGTTGCCTTTGCACCTGGATAAGAATTAAGACCAGCCTCATCAGTCAGAGCCTCAGCTGATGTGCGGAATGCGGCAGCACTATCTGTATATTCAGTTGATTCAGGATCAAGAACCAGAAGAGCATTATAATCGCTCTCAAGTGTTGCAACAGCATCGAATCTCTTATTTGTCGTATTCTGCACAACTACAAGTGAAATACAGAGTGCGATGATTACCACAATGAGAACAATGCCGATTCCGAGAATAACCTTGCTATTCCTGCCGATAAAGGAATTAAGCTTATCTTCTACTTTAGAGTTATGTGAATTTGTACTCATCATCGCGTTCCTTTATAAAACTGCGGGTCGAAACCCGCAGATTATCAGTTGTCTTCCTTTGAAGCCTTAAGCATGTCTGCAAAGGGGTTGTATGTATCATCCTCCTCCTTTGTATCAGCCATGTATTTAGCCATTTCGGATTCCTGAGAACGCTTTACCATCTCCTTGATAGAGAGGCTGAGCTTCTGAGCCTGAGGATTGATGTCAATGACCATTGCAGTGATTGGCTCACCAATCTTTGCCTTGTATCCTTCAAGAACTGCGTCCGTATATTCCTCATCTGGTCCAACAAGATTGTACTTTGAAATAAGACCTTCAATATCACCAAGGACCTTTACAAAAACACCGAAGTCAGCAACAGAGGAAATTGTTCCAGTGATTGTTGAGAATCTCGGATAATCCTTCTTGAGTGTGCTCCAAGGATTACCTTCAAGCTGCTTTACAGAAAGTCTGATTCTTCTGTTCTCTGGCTCAACACGGGAGATTGCAACTTCAACAACATCTCCATCCTTGCAGAACTGATCCATGCTCTTGATCTTCTTTGTCCAAGAGATGTCATCAATGTGAAGGAATCCATCAATACCATCTTCGAGGTTGATGAATGCACCACTCTGTGTAACCTTCACTACAGGTCCCTTAACAACCTTTCCTACTGGATAGCGCTCAACGATTGTATCCCAAGGATTCTCCTGAAGCTGCTTGAGGCCAAGGGAAACTCTCTTCTTGTCGAGGTCATAACCGAGAATTTTTGCTTCGACAACATCGCCGATTGCAACAATCTCTTTCGGATTTGTGATTCTCTTTGTCCAGGAAAGCTCTGAAATATGAGCAAGACCTTCAATACCAGGCTCAAGCTCAATAAACACACCAAAGGATGTGATCTTTGTGACAGGGCGCTTTACAACATCCCCTACCTGATACCTATCCTCGAATGTTGTCCAAGGATCCGGTGTCATGTGCTTGAGAGAAAGATTGATCTTCTGTGTCTCAGGATCGATATTGATAAGTCTGAGCTGAACAACCTGACCTTTCTTTACAAAATCCTTTGGTCTTGTGACATGACCCCAGGACATATCATTAATATGGAGAAGACCATCGAATCCACCGAGATCGATGAAAGCTCCGAAGGATGTGAAGGACTTGACTTCGCCCTGAACTACGTCACCAATCTGGACTGTCTGGAAGAATGCGTCCTTATTTTCCTTGATCTTCTTCTCAAGATACTCACGGCGAGAAACAACGCTCTTGAGCTTTGTTCCTGCATGGAACTTGTCGATTACAAAATAATCAGTCTTTCCGATGAGAGACTCTGGCTCTTCAACGCGAACGACATCTGCCTTTGAAAGCGGGCAGAATCCCTTGTAATCTGCACCAAGGTCGACTTCATAGCCACCCTTGATAACCTTGACGAACTTTCCGAGGACTGGGCTTCTGTCTTCTGCAGCCTTTCTGAGAATCTCTGCTCTTTCTTTAGCTTCCGCTCTCTTCTTGGATACAACAACCTGTCCACGTCCGTCATCAAGCTTTACTATTGTAACGGCTACTTTGTCTCCAAGCTTAGGCAGTTCCATGAATTCGTCTACAGGAATCTTTCCTTCACTCTTATAGCCGATATCAACCAAAACTGATTCGTCATTTGTCTGTACAACAGTACCGGTTACGATCTGACCGACTTCTAATTCCGGAATTGACATAAGATGCTGCTGCAGATAGGACTGCTGTTCAGTCATCTGAGTTTCATTTTCCACTTCTCTGCTCCTACCAACTGATATACCCTCAGAGAGGCTCTCTGACGGCTTCTATCACTTTCTCACAAACTTGGCTTATGGTCAATAGAGAGGTATCTATATAAATAGCGTTATCAGCTATTTTAAGTGCTCCGACAGCCTTCTCTTTATCCATTTTATCCCGTTCCTCAATTGCTTTGAGAATTGTCTGATAATCCGAGCCTTCCTGATCCTGCATTCTGCGCTTTGCACGAACCTCCGGTGAAGCGTCAAAATAGAACTTGTAATCCGCTTCCGGGAAGATCACAGTTGTTGTATCCCTGCCCTCTGTTACAATATCCAGACCCTTTGCAATATTGCGAACAGCCTTGTTTACAAGTTCTCTTATCCTTGGATCTGATGAGACTTGAGAGGCATAGGCATCCACAGAAGCTGTATGAAGCTTATTCTCACAATCAACACCATCAATACAGATATTTCCATCTTTTACTGTTATCTCGATGGATTCCGCATTGGATAAAACCTTGTCCTTATCGAGCGGGTCTATACCATTTTCGATTGCGGACAGCGTATATGCCCTGTAAAAGGAACCTGTATTGAGAAAATAAAACCCAAGCTCTTCAGCAAGACGGCGAGCTATCGTGCTTTTTCCAGAGCCGGCCGGCCCGTCAATTGCGATTACCATTCTCCGACTCCTTTCTTCTATCCGCAAAACGCTTTTTTCCGCCCTTACGTGAATTATCCTTTCCGGAAAGAAGTCCAGAGACTTCCTCTCTTGTAAGATTCCTCCATTCACCAGGATTGAGATCGCCAAGCTCGACACAGCCTACCCTGATTCTTGTCAACGACTTAACATCATAACCAAGGTATGAGAATATCTTCCTGATTTCCCTGTTCTTTCCCTCTACAAGTGTAATCCTTACAAATTCCTTCGTTCTTGGCATTAGGTCGTATCTTCTTATTTTGTAAGGTTTTGGCAAATCGATATAGATACCGTTGAGAGCGCGTGTCAGATCATCGATCACAATATCCTTATCGAGTTTGACAATATATTCCTTCTCGATTTCATAACGGGGATGCATCATTTTATTTGCAAAATCCCCATCATTTGTGAAGATAATGAGTCCGTTGGAGTCCTTATCAAGACGGCCAACATTGAAAAGCATCTGGTTTTCCCTGATATCAATCAGATCCCGGGCATATCTATCTTCATTCGGATCATAATTCGTACAGACATATCCACGAGGTTTATTGAGTGCGATGTAATAAAGCCTGTCCGCAAGTTCTATGGTTTCGGTATCGACCTGGACGATATCATCCTCGTTGACCTTCACACCCATTTCACGGACAACTTTATTGTTTATCATTACGCGGCCTTCTTTTATGAGTTCCTCGCATCCACGTCTGGAACCGACACCGCATTTTGCCATATATGCCTGAAGTCTCATTGGAAAATGGGCAATATCACTCACCCTGTTTCTCATTTCCGCCATCGCTTTCCTCCTCGCTCATCTCGACTGTTGTTTTCTCAGTTTCCGCTTTCTCTGTTTTCTTCTTTCTCGTGCGTCTTTCAGGAATATCATCACCTGAGAGGTCAATGCTTTCTATCTTTCCTGTCTCAACTTCCCTCTCTGGTCTGACGTCAATCTCATCATCTTCATCCTCATCGAAGAACTCATCATGTTCCTCTTCCTTTTCAAAACGCATCCTATCGACATCGGACAGTTTTGGCAGATCTGCAATGGATGTCAATTTGAATTCAAAGAGGAATTTACGTGTAGTACTATAAAGACAAGGATGCCCCTGCTCGCGACTTCTGCCGACAACTTTTATATAATCCTTTTCCCTTAAAAGCTTTACGATTGAATCGGAATCCACACCTCTGATATCTTTTATTTCCCTTCTGGTAACAGGCTGTTTGTAAGCAACGATTGCAAGCGTCTCAAGGGCTGCTCTGGAAAGTCTCTTGTCAACTTTTCTACCATAGTTCTGCTTCAGCTGCGGATATAAATCAGGAGACGGAGAGAATGAATACAGATCCTCATCTTCCGTAATCATCAGCCCACTGCCTCTTTCGCTGTAATCGTCCCGGAGTTCCTGCAAAGCATCTTCTACCAGATCTGGCTTGATACCTGTAAGCTCCGTGATCCTATCCAAAGACAGCGGCTGGTTTTCAATAAAAAGGACAACTTCGCAGAGTCTTGCCTCATCACTGAGCATCGCCTTCATCATCTTCTCCTTCTTCAATCTCATCTTCGAGAAGGTCTATTTCCTCCTCATCGCCGATGAACTCAATTTCTTCTTTCTTCGCCTCAGCCTCTTCCGCTCTCAGTTTCTCCTCTGCTTCCTTTGTGAGAATGGAGAAATCAGAAGGATCCTCAAGATGTTCATCGACCATTTCATCGTATTCCTCATCATACTCATCAGCAAGCTCCGGATTCCAATCCTGAGGCCGTGCCATGATATAGATTGTGCCATACTCTTCAGGCTGATAAAGAATAATCATCTGATTCCTTGCAGCTTCCAGAATAGCCATGAAAGAACAGATTATATGCATCTTATCATCCATGTGTACGATCAGATCATTGAGAGTGAATTTCTCCTTGGTTTCAAGAAGCTCCAGAAGAAGCGCCTTCTTCTCATCAAGAGAAACTTCCTCGTAGAGGTTGAAGATTTTTGCCGCAGGAGATGCCTTCGTGATAAGCTCTGCAAACGTCTTCATGAGCATATCAAGAGTAACACCCCTGAAAAGATCCTTTCCCTCGAACGGCACAAGGAAGTAATTCTCATTTCTTTCTACATGGAAAGTATCGGCATTCCTGCCATCAATGAGAAGTTCCGTATACTTCTTGTACTTCTGGTATTCAATCAATCTATCAACAAGATCCTGACGGGGATCCTCAAAGTCATCGTCATCACCTTCTGTCTCAATAGGAAGCAGCATCCTGCTTTTTATATATAGAAGCTCTGCTGCCATCTCATAGAAATCAGAAAGCTCTGTGAGCTCTGCTCCATGCTCTTCAAGATATGTGAGAAAC
Source organism: uncultured Spirochaetaceae bacterium (assembly GCA_944392975.1). Taxonomy (GTDB): domain Bacteria; phylum Spirochaetota; class Spirochaetia; order Sphaerochaetales; family Sphaerochaetaceae; genus Ornithospirochaeta. Next base: position 6,910 of record CALXYN010000073.1, read on the forward strand.
TCGCCCGTTATGAGCGAGATATCTATATTGTAAATATTGAGTTCATTCTTCTTGATGAGGAAGAGCAGAAGATCCAGAGGACCATCGAATCCTTCAACATGGTACTCGTGTCTGTTCTCCTCCTCAAGAATACGGTCACGTTCCTCGCTCATCAGTGGCGATTATACCTAGCGTTTTTCACTTGTACAATCCTCACTCCTTCTCCTCTTTGGAAGACTCTTCTATCTCGTTGTGTCCGGGAAACATGATAGCTCTGAGCTTCTTGTCCAGCTCAGATGCAAATTCAGCATTGTCACGAATGTAATCAAGGGTCTTATCCCTGCCCTGTCCTATTTTCTCACCATTATAGGAATACCATGCACCGGATTTCTCAATGAGGTTGTATTTTAAGGCAGCATCGAGAAGGGATCCTGTATAGGAAATACCTGTTCCGAACATCAGGTCCAGTTCACACTTGCGGAAAGGAGGTGCAACCTTGTTTTTTACGATTTTCACCCTTACCCTGTTACCGGTAACTTCATCTGCATTCTTGCCAATGGATTCAATTCTCCTGACATCCATTCTGACAGAGGCATAGAACTTAAGAGCATTACCGCCCGTTGTGGTT
>CALXYN010000074.1 GCA_944392975.1 uncultured Spirochaetaceae bacterium
CAATTGATTTATACAATCTTAATATTACAAGAATCATAGTTAAATCAGACTGTAATGCATCTGAATTTTTAGTATTTTGTGATATAAATTATATGAAAATAATATTAAAATATTATATAAATCTACAGTAAATAATGCTTTTTAATAATCAAAATTACCAAATTAATAATTGGTTACTTTATTGAAAATATGAATTGAAGATAGATGAATCATATCAAAATAATAGCTGCAGAAAGAATCTCTTCCTGCAGCCAGAATATTTCAGACGCTGTATTTGACACCAAGAGTGAATTGCAAGTCGACAGCCGTCTCTCCCTTGATATTCCCATTATTAAGAATGGCAATCAGATCAGTCCTGCCGAAAACATCTAGTGACTTGATAGGAGTGATGGCTCCTTTAAGGGTGAGTATGAATGTATGGGAAGCCGCGTTCCTTAACTGCCAGTTTGATCCCTCTAGATAGCTTCCATCATCAGGATGATCATCCGATGGTGCCATCGGGTCATTGTCGCCACCCGGCACAATATCGTTATCCCATCGTGTATAGACATCGAAAGTTCCATGTGCCATATACATGAATTCTCCCTCAGCAAGCCACTTGCCAGGTTTCTCATATCCTACGCGAAGGTCTGCTACTATCGCATCTCCTCCGTATCTGTATCCGACGAAATTGAGATCATAATTGCTTTTGTGGCTTGAACTGACGAACTCAGGGAAACCGACTATGAAGCTATTTCCATACTTATATGGATCGTAGCTGTCGCCATCATCCCTGAGATAGAGATACGGATCTGTATATGCGCCTTCAACCGATCCATAGAGCACACCGTCATTGAGGGGGTATGAGAACCGCGTTCCGACAATATAGCCTGATGCTGAAGGTGGTCCTGAATAGGAGAATTCGCCAGGCAGCCTGAATTCGTCGATGGCAATTTCCCCATAGATGTTCCAGTGCTTTACAGGCGTGAAATCTATTTCCAGTGAAGCAATTGAATTTGCATTTCCACGAATATAATAGTTGTGGAATATGGCAGTAGGACTGAGAACAAGGAAATCGAGACTGCCTTCCTCATTCTGGTACATTATCGATTCAGTGAGTGCCATATTCACTTTGTCGACTATTCTCCATTCCAGCCTGTGTGATATAAGCATCCTCAAGCCCTGTCTCGGTGCTGTCTGATCAAAGAATGGGCTGAAGTAATCAACGCCGTCGATATTCGTGTGGTAATTCATCGGATGGATGAATGAGCTCATCGAGAAGGTATATTTGAACCAAGGCGTGAATGCCGTGAAACGGGCATTGTCGTGGTATGGAAGCTGATCTCCGACAATGAGATTGCCTGTAACTCCAGGGCCCCAGCTGAGCCTGTCCCTTCCAACTGAGATGTTCCACCAGTCACCACCTATAGACCCGAAGGCACGATAGGGGAAATTCAGTGTTACATCTGAGAATATTGTCGGAGGAATCAGGAGAATATTGTGCATGAAATTCGTTCCGATTGGATGTGTGTTGCCACCAGAAATCTCATCTGCAAGGTTTATAACCGTGCGGCCTGCTCCGATATCAAAGGAGGAATAGCCATAGATATTGTTTCCAATCCATGTTTCAAGAGGTACGGAAAGAAGAGGCGCTCTTCTGTTCCAGTCTCCATACATGCTGTTGAAACTCCTTGCATAATCATCTGGAGATGCAAAATCATCCTTATTCGTATGCACATACATCTCTCCGTCGATATCAAGACCAATTGTGAAACCGAAAATATCACCTGGGTTGAATCTTCCTGGAGCATTAAGCTCTGTTTTTATGAATTGGTAGAGCTCTGCATTCTCTTCACTGATTCCGTTCTTTTCCGCTCTCTCGAGCATCATGTCCAGCTCTGCCGCCGACCATGGACCAGTTGTTGATGGAAGAGCCATTCCCTCCGAAATATACAGATTCCTCATTGCTCTGTATACATCGGAGTCAATACTGTATATTTTCTGTCTGTTCTGCTCTGTAACTGAGGCTGAAAGCGGCAGGAGCAGAGCTAATACGAGTAGAAAAACAACGGTTTTTCTCATGTAACCTCCTAAATTCCTATACTGAAACCAAGAACAAACTGGACGTCAAAACGACCGTCTGAAGCTGTTCCTGAATCTTTTTTATATATATCGCTACCGACAAAACTGAGTTCTGACCAGATTGAAACATTGGCAAAATTCCACAACTCCGGGAAGCTGTATTTTCCATACAGAGACAGGATGAAGATGCGCATCATCTCATTCCCGGACGGTGTGATTCCGCTGTAGTTCGCATCGCCTGAATTATCCCCGTCTTTGTTATGGCTTTTCAGCATATTCATCTCACCTTTGAGAATTCCGTCAAAACTCAAAGAGGCCTCTGCTTTTCCCGGTAGTACCCAGTCAAGGGCAAAGTGAAGCATCATGACGTCTCCGCCATATGGGAATCCGATATAATACAGTTTAATAGGACTTCCTCCATCATATGTGAAGGAACGCTGGTACATCAGGAAATCAAGGCCATCACGCCTGTAAAGAAGAGGGGTTGTATAGGCGAATTCAAGAGATGGTTCTATATAACCGCCCCAAAGGGAATGTGTGGAACGTGTTCCTGCCAATACACCCCATGCATCGCTTTGCCTGTCACTCTCATTCGGGGCTCTTGCCTGATCGAGGACGAACTGTCCATAGATTTCCCAGCCCGCAAATGGCAATATTGAAATTTCTCCATATGCGATGGCATTGAACATTGTCCTATCATTGAGGTTGTGGAAGATGAATGCCGGGTTTAGATATTTAAGGTTCAGTGTCTTGGCATGATACATCACATTCTCTGAGATAGCGAAACTCAGCCATGAAAGGGGTCTGAATTCAAGACGATGAGCCATCAGCATACGTATTGAATCCTCCTCAGTTCCGGCAGCTTCTGTAGGGTAGTATTTTGTCTCAAAAAAGAGGTTAGTCCATTCGTATTTGAATTTATCCGTGAAGAATTCGAGCCTCATCATATCCTGGTAGCCAACATGTCCATCAATGACGAAATTGCCGATTTCAGAATTTCCCCAGCTGATTCTGTCACGGCCAAGCATGAAGTTCCAGAATGAACCGCCAATGGAAATAAGAGCCCTCTTTGGCCATTCGAACTCAAATCTTGAACTATGTGGAGGAATGTTTGAGCTGAATGTACTGTAGTATTGCTTTGATCCAGTGACGATGTCCACTTTCTCCCCAGGTGGTACAATTGCCCCGATTCCTGGAAAAGATGTCATGTCCAGTTTTTCGATACCGTCTCCGTCATACCTCCCCATCGTGTATTGCAGGTCTGCATATGTATAGAACGTATCGAAGACACTCATATCTATACCAAGATGAAGGAATGGCGCCCTCTCATCATAAGTATAAGCCCAGTCCTCTTCACCCCTGAAGTCGCTGCCATTGGAATGTGCATAGATTTCCGGCTGCACCTTCAGCTCCGTCCCAAAGCAAAATGAACTGTCTTCTGTTCTCCATCTTGGTTCTGCATCGTCTATTATCTTCTCAATCTCGATATAGATTCTTCTTTCATCAGGAGTCATGCTTTCTTCATCAAGGCGAGAAAGAATGAGTCTTGCTTCTGCTGCGCTCCATGGTCGGGAGGTAGAAGGAGGAACCTGTCCTGTGAGCCTGTACAAGGCATCCATATCATCATAGATGGAAGAGGAGAGGGGAAGAATGTAAGAGGAAACACTTCCTGAAACATTCATAGATACAACTAGTATTAACAGAAGAACAAGAGAAAAACGCTTAAGCATTGCATCTGAAATGATGGCACATGTTTTTCTCGGTGTGAAGAATGTTTTTCGTATCATTGTAAAGCTGTTCTAAACTTATTTGTTCAAATATTTAAAGTGACTGTTATTGTATCAATAATTATATTTTTAATATAAAACAAATGAATTATAACATCTAAATTATATTAAAACTAATTATATTGATTCACAAATAATCGGGGAGTTATTGCTCCCCGATACAATCAGTTTTTCTCTGAATAGTGTGAAAACTCCATGCTGAAGGAACCGCGTCCCTGAGTTGAAGAGCGAAGCACTGTCGTGTATCCGAACATCTTCTCTAGAGGAGCTTCCGCGATAACAGTATCAGCGCCAGGTCTTGATTCCATTGTGAGTACGATTCCACCACGCTGCGTAATTGAAGAAATCACATCACCGATGTACTCAGAAGGTGCAGAGACCTGGATCTTCATCACAGGCTGCATCAGCACAGGACCTGCTTCTGAGGCAATTTTATCAAAAGCCATTGCCGCACAGGATGTGAAAGCAAAAGGTGTTGATGTGTTCTCATCATAATTAATAGCAGTGACATCTGCCTCAATATCCGTACATTCATAACCGAAGCGAATTCCTCCTGAGAATGCACCATTGATTCCGTTCTTGATGGCTTCGACAATCTCTTCCGGAATATCTCTGGTAGAGGCTGTAATCTTAAGCACATTTCCACTCTTTGGAGGAAGTGGTTTGACAGTAAGGGAAAGCCCTGCGGTATTCTCCTTGTTCGCAATTGTTCTGGAAAATGTCTCTGTTCCAGATGCTTCCTGTCTTATGCATTCTCGATAGGATACCTGTGGATTACCCACACGGCAGTTCACTTTCATATCATCCTTGATGCGTGTCACAAGAACATCGAGATGAAGCTCTCCCATTCCCGAGATAATGAGCTGTCCGGTCTCAGAATCTTCCTTATAGGTGAATGTCGGATCTTCCATTGCAAGAGTCTGCAGTGCCTTTGAAAGTTTTTCCTGCTCTGCAGTGGAACTTGGTTCAATGGCAACTGAGATGACAGGGGTGGGGAAGGACATCTTTTCCAGCAGGTATGGATGATTCTCCGCTCCGATTGTGTCTCCAGTCTGAGCAAGACGGAAGCCGATTATTACTCCGATGTCGCCTGCCTTGAGTTCAGAAAGCTCCTCAGGTCTGTCAGCATGCATCCTCAGAAGCCTGTTGATTCTTTCCTTCTTTCCCTTTGTGATATTGTATACAGAGACGCCCTTTTTGAGAGTTCCTGAATAAACCCTGACAAAACACATAGGTCCTGCCTGTGGGTCTACCTGGATTTTGAAGATCAGGGCTTCTAGAGGACCTGATGTGTTATGAGGCAGTGTTTCTGTCTTTCCGTTTTTGGCATTGATGATTTCAACAGGGTTTGCCTCTGTTGGTGATGGAAGCAGATCAACTACGCCATCGAGGAGAGTCTGCACTCCGATGTTTTTCAGAGATGATCCGACAAAAACTGGAAGCACTGTACGACTGAGTGTGCACTCTCTGAGTGTGGCAATGATCATTTCCGACGGTATTTCCTGGCCATCAAAATAGAGTTCTGTTATCTCATCAGAGAAAGAGGCGACACTGTCTATGAGTTTTTCCCTCCATTCTTCAGCTCTTTCCTTCTCCGATTCTGGTATTGCGCTCCTTTCAATTGTCTTTCCATCATCCGAAGCCGAGAACTGGAGGTATTCCATATTCACCAGATCGATGATGCCAGAGAAAGAACTTTCGCTTCCGACAGGAATGAAGACTGGTACAGGATTTGCGCCGAGCTTTTTCTTCATATCCTCAAGAACACGGAAGAAATCTGCACCGAGTCTGTCCATCTTGTTTACAAAAGCAATACGCGGGATGCTGTATCTGTCAGCCTGTCTCCATACTGTTTCTGTCTGAGGTTCAACACCTCCGACGGCACAGAATACACCGACAGCACCATCGAGTACTCTCAGCGAACGTTCGACTTCTGCTGTGAAATCTACGTGACCCGGAGTATCGATTATATTGATCTGATGATCCCTCCAGTAACAGGTGGTTGCAGCAGATGTTATGGTGATACCTCTGTCCTGTTCCTGCTTCATCCAGTCCATTGTGGCTTCGCCGTTATCGACTTCACCAATGCGATGGTTTTCACCTGTATAGTAAAGGATTCTCTCCGTTGTTGTTGTCTTGCCGGCATCGATATGAGCCATGATGCCTATATTTCGTATGCTCTTCTCGTCCATAGCGTGCATAATCTATCATAAAATCAAGTGTCTATAAAACTAGCTGGCTTTGAGATATATTGTAAATTATGAACGAACATGAGATTTCTAGTCTTCTTTCCTCTATAGACAGTGTCAGTTTTGCTGATATTATCGATGCGCTTGAGAAACGGGAGGGTGAGGTAGAGTTCTTTTCAGAGGATTCCGGACTCCTTTTTCATCATGATTCAGGTCTTTATTACATTGCTGAAACCGGAAGTGGAAATGAAATCTTAGAAAGAATTCCAGTAAAGTGCCTGGCTTCCGTTCATGGTGAAAGAATTTATTCATATATGGTAGAAAAATGTGGGTATGAGAAGGTTGAGCCAACCTATCTTTACCTTTATGAGGGAAGAACTCTTCCTGTATCTGTGGCTGTAAAAACTCTTGATTCTTCATATGTTCCATTCATAGCCGCTCATTATGATGTTTCATCGGAGGAAGATATATCTTTTGCTGCCTTGAACAACCACCTCTTTGGTGCGTTTTCAGAAGATGGCGATATGATGGCCTTTGCAGGTTTTCATCGTGAAGGCTCGATGGGAATGCTGACAGTTTTCCCTGATTACAGAAGAAAGGGCCTGGGATTTGAACTCGAGAAGCATCTGATAAATACCGCACTTGCAGAGGGACGGAGGGCATACTGCAATGTCTTTTTCTCAAATACTGCAAGCATCGCGCTTCAGGAGAAACTCGGTCTCTCGCGTGGTCCTATTTTCTCCTGGTGGACCTGGAAGGAATGGTAATCAGCGCTCTGTGCGTTTTCTGAAGGCTATTCTCTGGTGGTGATAAATTCCTTTTTCTCCAGACATCAGGAAGGAAACAGCAACAGTCATAAATAGCAGTACAGGTTCACTGTAACTGAAAAGCTCCAGAGCAAGGGCAAAGCATACGAGTGGAAGGTTTGTTCCTCCTGTGAGCATGCCGATTGCTCCCAGCACGGCATACGGTCCTGTCTCAAGCCCCAGAATGGAGGCAAATGCATAGCCGAACGTACTTCCTGTCACCAGAAGCGGAACGACTTCTCCTCCCACAAATCCTGCCGCAATGGAAAGAAACACCATCAGTGCTTTGAGTATGAACGCATAGTATGGCACACCTCTGCCATCGATTGATCTATAGAGAAGATCGAGGGAAAGGCCATTGTAATCAAAGGAGCCTGTAAAGAGAAATACAAGAATGGAAAGTACTGTGACCATTGTTGCCGGAATGACAGCACTGAGAATCTTGCTGCCGAACTTT
>CALXYN010000075.1 GCA_944392975.1 uncultured Spirochaetaceae bacterium
CTTTAATTCTCTCTTCCAGTGCGTACATCTATTCATCTTTCCTTTATTTCTAGGTCCAAGGTTTTGTCCGCACCTCCCATACAGTACAGGTTCCGTACAGCACTGGATAGATCTCCTCTGAAGTATCAGGAACTATATGCTGCATACTTGGAGCAGAGAGTGGAGGAATAATGGACTTTAATGCAATCATCAATCTGGGGGTAGTCGGGGTTGGTTTGCTTGTAGGTGCGCTTTTGCGTGCAAAAGTAAGAATACTGCAGCGTTTTCTTATCCCGTCGGCAATCATTGGAGGATTTTTCCTCCTCATTTTCTATAATTTCATAGCTCCTCTTATCGGGCTTGAAGCAGATTTCCTTGGAGATCTTGTCTACCATCTTCTCAATATCTCATTCATCGCGATGGCGCTCCGAAATCCTTCTGATGATAAACCGAAAGATGGAAGTGCTCGCCGTTCATTCTTTCAGAATGTCGTAGCTATTTTCGGCCAGTATGGACTACAGTGTTTCTTCGGTCTTCTGGTAACGCTTCTGATGATCCTCACATTCATTCCTGACCTCTTTCCAGCAATCGGGCTTTCGCTCCCGCTCGGATTCGAGCTGGGTCCCGGTCAGGCTTATTCGATTTCCCTTCCATGGGAGGCTATGGGCTTTGAAGGTGCCACATCAGTGGGACTTGCGATGGCTGCCGCAGGATTCATAACAGGAAGCATCGGCGGTGTAATCCTCATTAATCTGGGAGTGAAAAACGGCTGGATTCCTGCCGAAGATGCGAAAAAGCTGAGGGAGAGAAAACTTTTTACAGGTTTCTTGAAAAAGGGTGAGACAAGGGAAGGATCAAGGCTTACATCCGAAGGAGAATCCATCGATACTCTTTCCTATCATGTAGCGCTCATAATGCTCTCATACCTCGTTTCCTGGGCAATGCTGGCAATCATCGAAAAACTTCTGGGCTTTGCCGGCGCGATTGGTGCTGAGATATCCTCAACGCTCTGGGGGGTGAACTTCATATTCAGTATGTTTGCCGCTGCAATTGTCAGAGGGGTCATCAAAAAGACTCATATCGAGCACACCATCGATAACGGTACTCTTAACAGAATCAACGGACTTTCTGTTGACCTGACAGTAGCAGCATGTCTTGGTGCCATATCCCTGACAGCACTTGCCGCATACTATGTACCTGTCATCATCCTGATAATCGTGGGAATCTTCATTACATGTTTTGTGCTTCCCTGGTATTCGTCAAGAATCTATTCAGACAATCAGTTCTATCGCATGCTTGTTCTTTTTGGGACTGCAACGGGAACTCTTCCTACAGGTCTTTCACTGCTCCGCGTCGTAGATCCGGATTTTGAGACACCGGCTGCCAGGGATTATGCCTATGCATCCGGCATGGTGTTTGTCTTCGTTTTCCCGCTGATTCTATTTGTCAATCTTCCGGCATACAGCTATACCCAGAATAATCCTCTGCTTTTCTATGCGATGATTGTAATCACACTGGTGTATACGCTTGTGTTCATCGTTCTCTACAGAATTGCGGCAGGAAAGAAGGCTTTCAGCAAAATCGGAACTTTCTGGTACAAATAGTGGTCTTCTCCTGTAGATTTCATGAAGCTTGTTCATTTTCTTTCCGATTGTGATATCTTAACAGCTGGAGGAAGAAAAATGAGGAAAGGTTCAGTAATAGCTCTTGTATTCTCGATAGTGCTTCTTGTTGTCGGGCTTGCGCTTACAGTGACTGGCGCTTGGATGAGCGCACCGCATAGTGCTGTTTACCATTATGGTCATGGTGTTTTTGCTTATTCAATGAGGTATGCAATAGCATCTCCGTCAGCAGGCTCTGCATATACATCTTTCGGTCATCTTTTCTTTGATGCCGGCCTTGTTCTGATGGTCATCTTCGCTGTCCTTCAAGTCAATGGACACAAGGAAGAGAAAATCATCTCCGATAAGGAGAAAAAGGCAGACTTCATTTCTATGAAGAAAGCGAAGGAAGAGGCTGTGGATGCAACAGTTCACACAGAGCCTGAAGAAAGCAAAGAGAGCACAGAGAATAAATAGTTCTATTTTGAGAATTCTAGGACCAGTGTTTTCATAGCATTGGTCCTTTTTTTCGTCGTTTCATATTCCTTTTTGTTTTTGTTGTCTGTATTATCGCAGCGGAGGGATTATGTTCGATATCCTCATCAGGGCTTGTTTCTTTCTTCTGATGGTAGTCCTTGGCTATGTCATGAAGAAAATTGGTGTGCTTACAAAAGAAGATGGTGTTGCCGTCGCACGTGTTATTCTGAATATCACGCTGCCATGTGCCATTCTAGTCAGTTTCCGCTCTTTCGTGTTCGAGTGGAGCTATATGATTATCCCGCTTGTCTCATTCATGGCAAATTGGCTTCTCATTGGAATTGGATACATGATATCACGCAGGGGAGGAAGGGATGAGAAAGTATATTACATGCTCAGCCTTCCAACTTATAATATCGGGAATTTCATGCTGCCATTTGTCTCTGGAATCCTTGGCTCTACAGGAGTAGTGGCAACTTGTCTTTTCGATATGGGCAGCTCTCCGATGTGTCTCGGTCTTGGTTTTATGCTGACAGCCCTTGCCATAGGAGAAGACCATGGTAGAAGTGTTTTCTCTTCGATAATGCAGCTTTTTACAAAACCTTCCTTCACAGTTTACTTTGTGATGCTCGTGCTCAGCATGTTCTCCCTCTCACTGCCTGATCCTGTTTTCGATTTTGCTGCCATGATCAGTCCTGCAAATGGTCCAATGGCCATGATCATGATTGGTCTCATGCTTGAATTCAGTTCTGACAGGACTAAGCTCAAGGAAGTTCTTGCAGTTAACGGTATCAGGATTATCGTCGCAGTGATTATTGCTTTTCTCTTTTTCTCTTTTGCACCGTTCCCGTATGAGGTTCGCAAGGCTGTAGCCATCACTGCATTCGCTCCTATAAGCTCTTCCAGCGCTGCCTTTGTTTCAGAGCTTAAAGGTGATGTCGAGCTTGAAGGTTTTTCAGGAACTGTTTCGATTGTGATTGCCCTGATTCTTATGCCTCTTCTTTTTACGCTTCTGTGACGCTCTGTTGACCCCGGAGGCAGGGTTGGGGTATAGTCTACAGGAAACTGATTCTGAATAAGGAGAACAAAATGTCCAAAGCACATAGAGGAACTGGTATCCGCGATCAATTCAATAACGGAAGAGCAACTTGTCCAGTTTGCAAGAGAACTGCAATCAAGTGCCTTTATGAGAAGGAAATCGAGGGAAACAAGGTCAAGATCTGCAAGGAATGTAACGCAAAGCTTTCCAAGTAATATGGCCTTATTCTGGAAGAAAAAGAATGAGAAAGTGAGGATACAGTCAGCTGTACCCTCATTTTTCACATCAATCGGAACTTCTGTGACGGTTTCCAGTCCTAAAGAAGCGAGAGAGACTGCGGAGAAAAACAGGCCCTGTGCCGTTGTCCTGATTCCTGATGCAGATGTGTATGCAAAACCCAGAGCCTGGGCTTCTGCGCTTTCATCCGCATCTTATCTTGTCGTAATTGGTGATAAGAAAGATAAGAATGTCAGGAATTTCATGAGAATTGTGGATGGCGTCATATTCTCGCCCGTTCCTCGCCACCTTTCTTCTGCGTTCATTGCAGAGAGCCGGGAAGAGGCACTTTCTCTGATAAGCGGGGTATTGGAAACATTTCCCACCGCCATTACAATGCGTGTGGAGCATAATGTGGATGAGGAGGATGAAGAATGAAAAGCATGACCGGCTATGGGCATTCGGTATATCGTTCAGATGATTTTGTCATCGAATGCGAAATCAAGGGGTATAACAACCGTTATCTTGATATAGTTCACAACATTTCCCAGCCTCTTTCCGGTTATGAGAGTTTTCTTGATAGCCGTATCAAGGAAGTAGCTCAGAGAGGCCGCATTGAAATCAGTCTCCGCCTCCGTGTCCTCAAAAGTGCCATAGAGCTTTCAGTGGATGAAGGCCTCGCTCTTGCTTACAGCAAGGCATATAAGCATATTGCCGCCATCACGGACTCTCCGGATCCTCTCTTTTCAGATTACGCCGCCATCGACGGACTTGTCACACCTGTCGGCTCAACGGATGACAGTATCTATAAAGAAGGGGTTGAGAACGTTCTTGAAGAGGCTCTTTCCTCGTTTGCAGAAGGTAAGAAGAGGGAAGGAGAAGGCACAAGGAAGGATCTTGAGAGACTTGGTAATCAGTTTGCAGCCTCTCTTGAGAGTATCAAGGAAAGAGCTGGAGAGCTCGAAGCACATTACAGAAAACTTCTGGAAGAGAAGTATGAAGACCTCACAGGACGGAAAGCAGGGGAATCTGAATTCATCTCCGAGCTTGGTGCAATTCTTGTTCGCTATTCCATCAATGAGGAAGTTTCACGACTTGGTGTGCATATTGCAGAATACAGAAAACTGATTGCCCTGGATGAGCCTGTAGGCAAGAAGCTCGATTTTTTATGCCAGGAAATGCAGAGGGAGTGCAATACTATTGCATCAAAGAGCCAGCTGGTTGAGATCAACCTTCTTGTTGTTAATATGAAGGATGATGTTGAGAATATCAGGGAACAGATAAGGAACATAGAATGAGAATAGCAATTTCCTCAAGAAGCGGCTGTGGAAACACCACTATCACGAAGATGCTTGCAGAAAAGCTTGGTTACCCGATGATCAATTTCACATTCCGTCAGATGGCAGAGGAACGGGGCATGGATTTCTGGGATTTCTGCCGTCTTGCTGAAACGGATTATGAGATTGATAGGGAGCTGGACAGAAGACAGGTTGAGATGGCTATGTCTGTTCCTGACTGTGTCCTTGGATCGAGACTTGCTATCTGGATGCTTGAGGATGCAGATCTGAAGGTCTACCTTACTGCCTCTGCCGAGACAAGGGCCCGCCGTATTCTCCGCCGTGAAGGTGGTACATTCGAGCAAAGGTACAAGCAGACTGTTGAACGTGACAGCCATGATACTGCCCGTTATATGAAAATCTATGGAATTGATAACACCTCTGCAGAACAGACTGCAGATATCGTTATTGCCACCGATGACAGAACTCCTGAGGAGATAGTCTCCATCATAGCTGACGCAGTGAAAGCTAAGAAAGGGGTATTGGCATAAAGTACTTTGTTACTGTAGAATAAAAAGGCTTTTATAAGGAGATTCACGTGATTCCTCTTGATGAACTTATCGATAAAGAAGGCAATGTCTACGAGATGACATGTGTCGCTATCAAGGAAGCAGCCATCTATTCGGCTACTGACAAGAAGAAGGAAATTGAGAACAATGGCGACAAGATAGTTTCCGTTGTGCTTACTCGTGCCCTTAATGATGAAATTGAATACAGAGAAGAGGACGGCAAGGAAGAGTAAGGCCGTCGTGCTGTTCGGTCCCACAGCAGTTGGTAAGACTGCTATGACCGAAGCTCTATTTTCTCGCTCAGCTGAAATCATCAATGCAGATTCCGTGCAGGTCTATCGCGGGCTTGATATCGGATCGGCAAAACCTGATGAGAAACTGAGAAAGCTTATTCCTCATCATCTTCTTGATATCAGAAATCCCTGGGAGCAGTATACTGCCGGGGATTTTGTGCGTGATACAGAATGCCTGATTCCTGAGATAGAGAAGAGGGGCAAGATTCCTCTTGTCACAGGCGGAACCGGATATTACATCAAACAGCTTGTATATGGACCTTCAGAGGCTCCTGCCTGCAATCTGGCTATCAGGGACAGCGTGCAGAAGGAGATAGAGGAAAAAGGCGGAAGCTGGGCATACAGGTATCTTGGAGAAATAGATCCTGTCTCCCAGAGCCGCATTTCAGAAAATGATCTCTATCGGATTTCCAGAGCTATTGAAGTTTATAGGACATCTGGCAAACCTCTTTCATCATTTCCTGTCTCATCTTTACCTCGCGATGATTACGATTTCATCCTCATCTGCCTCGTCCGTGACAAGAAAGAGCTTGATGAGAGAATTGCGCTTCGTGTTGATATGATGTTTGAAGAAGGACTTTATGATGAGATGCGGCGCCTTCTCGAGAAGGGAGCTGATGAATCCTGGCCTGCGATGAAGGCAATTGGCTACCGCGAGTTCTTTGAAGCTTTTCTTTCCGGTGAGACGACGCTTTCGCTTCTCAAGGATGATATAATCAGATCAACAAAGCAGTATGCAAAACGGCAGATGACGTTTTTCCGTTCATTCGCCAACTGCCGTTTCTTTCATCCCGATGATATTGAATCAATTCGCGATTATCTGATTGTTTCTGGCATATGTCCCGACTGATTCTGCTCCCAGAAATTCGTGACTCAGAATCTCGCTGCCTGTTATATTCCACCAGCCTCTGTCATTCCATGTGAATGTGAAGCTCTGTGTGATCCTGTATGTATAGACAGGTATGCTTTCCAGAGATCCTTCAATAGTCTCACTTTCATCATACGGGAATGGTGTGTACCAGGTACCAGTTGCTATGTATGTGTTCTCTCCTGTCTGTTCTATGCTTTCAAGGACAACGCCATAGATGACTGAGGACTGTGGCACATCTGGCTTTCCATTTTCTACCCAGTCATCAGCGCTGACAAGCGGATCAAAGGTCTCATATGCCATTCTCGTTCGTGTATTCACATAGAGATTCATCACCTCCATCTCCTGCGGGACATCACCTTTGACTGCTGTCGTCAGCCCATCAGGATTGCAGTCGCTCTGAGCTTCATAGAAATACTCAATAATAGCTTCTGGCTCCATATCCTTTGTCAATGGCGGCTCTAAAAGGTTTCCGATGTAGCTCCACAGAAATGCTGCAAGACCTATTGTGAGAGCAGATACAACTATGATAATTGTTCCCTTGACTCTCCAGAATGCATTGCGTTTGGCCTTCTTTTCCCTGCTGGTGAAAAAAGCTTTGTATTCCTCTGAACTCTCAGTTTTCCTGACATTTTCATCACGCTCTTCGTCAGTGCGGTTTTCAAGATTCCATTCAAGATCTTCCGTGCGCTTCAAAAACCATGAGAGGTTCTCTCCGCCATCGCGGTTGCCCATGATGTTTCTCATTTCGCGGCTCTTTGCGTGGAATATGAAGTTGAT
>CALXYN010000076.1 GCA_944392975.1 uncultured Spirochaetaceae bacterium
CCGTAGTCCTTGAGAGCCTTCTCTGTTGCATAGACTACGCTCTCAGCATTGTTCTTTGCCTCGATAGTATCCCTTGCCTTCTTATCTTCAGCGGCATGAGCCTCAGCATCCTTGACCATTCTGTCAATTTCCTGCTCCGAAAGTCCAGAGGAGGATTCGATTCTGATTTTCTGCTCCTTGCCTGTACCAAGATCCTTTGCAGATACATGGACAATACCATTGGCATCGATATCGAAAGTAACCTCAATCTGCGGAACTCCACGTGGAGCTGGGGCAATGCCTTCAAGATTGAATGTTCCCAGTGTCCTGTTCTGAGAAGCAAGCTCACGCTCACCCTGGAGAACATGGATTGATACAGCAGTCTGTCCATCGCTTGCTGTGGAGAAGATCTGGCTCTTCCTTGTAGGAATTGTCGTGTTCCTCTCGATAAGCTTTGTGCAGACTCCACCAAGTGTCTCGATACCGAGTGAAAGCGGTGTTACATCAAGGAGAAGGACATCCTTCACATCTCCCTTGAGAATACCACCCTGAATGGATGCACCAACTGCAACGACTTCATCCGGGTTAACTCCCTTATGAGGCTCCTTTCCAAAGAGTTCTTTTACAAGGGCCTGTACGCATGGAATTCTTGAAGAACCACCAACAAGGATGACCTCATCAACACCAGATGCGCTGATTCCAGCATCGCGAAGTGCGTTTTCACACGGAATTCTTGTTCTCTCTACAAGTGGAGCAATCATCTGCTCGAACTTTGCTCTTGTAAGCTCCATCTGCAGGTGCTTTGGACCTGTTGCATCTGCTGTGATGAACGGCAGATTGATGGTTGTTGTAGTCGAGGAAGAAAGAACAATCTTAGCCTGCTCTGCAGCTTCCTTGAGTCTCTGAAGAGACATCTTGTCCTGTGAAAGGTCAATGCCTGTGTTCTTCTTGAAATCTGCAACCATCCAGTCAATAATCACCTGATCGATGTTATCACCACCAAGGTGAGTATCACCGTTTGTTGACTTTACTTCGAAAACACCATCACCAAGCTCAAGGATTGAGATATCGAATGTACCACCACCGAAGTCGTAGACAGCGATTGTCTCTTCCTTGTCTGACTTGTCCTTGCCAAAGCCATATGCAAGAGCTGCGGCTGTAGGCTCGTTGACGATTCTCTTAACCTCAAGGCCTGCAATACGTCCTGCATCCTTTGTTGCCTGGCGCTGTGCGTCATTGAAATATGCAGGTACTGTGATGACAGCCTCTGTTACAGGCTCTCCAAGATAATCTTCTGCAGTCTTCTTCATCTTCTGGAGAACAATTGCAGAAATCTCCTGCGGAGAATACTCATGTCCCCTGATAGAAACCTTTATCTCATCGTTGGCACCAGGTACAACCTTGTAAGGTACCATCTTAATCTCTTCAGCAACCTCATGGTACTTTCTTCCCATGAATCTCTTGATGGAATAAACAGTATTCTCAGGATTCGTGACCATCTGGTTCTTTGCAGGTTTTCCTACAAGACGGTCAGTCTCTGTGAATCCTACAACGGAAGGAGTTGTTCTATCTCCCTCACTGTTTGCAATAACAACAGGCTCGCTGCCTTCCATTACAGCAACACAGCTGTTAGTCGTTCCAAGATCTATACCAATAATCTTTCCCATTTTATCTTCTCTCCATATTTAACCTGATCATTCCGGAGCTATGCTCCGTATCCAGTGGTAAAATAATAAGGCCACTCCCTTTCGTCAATTCTTTTTTGGCTTACCTACGACAACCTTTGCAGCTCTTATGACTTTACCGTGAAGTTTGTATCCCTTGAGGAATACCTGAAGGACCTTTTCCTTCTCTATTCCATCCACTTCCTGCATCATGCAAGCCTCCATCTCTGCAGGATCAAAGTCCTCTCCTTCTGGAGAATATGCTTCAAGTCCCCAGTTGTTTTTCAGGAGTGTATGGAGCTGATCCTCAACCATCACGACACCTGTCTTGATGGTGTCGAAATCCTTGGATGTCTCAGATGCTTCAATGGCTCTGGAGAAGTTGTCCAGCGGATCAAGAAGATCTTTGATAAGAGCTTCATTGGCATATTTGACAGCATTCTCTTTCTCCTGTCTCAGTCTCTTCTTGTAGTTCTCTGTCTCTGCAGCTTCTCTGAGTGCTTTATCCTTAAGGTCGGCAATTGTCTCCTCAAGTTCCTTCACCTTTGAACGGAGAGTATCAACCTCAGAGACTTCCTCTTCATGATTCTCTGTCTCTTTCATCTCTTCGGAAGCTGTCTCCACATCTTCCTTCTTGATTTCCTCATCAGCCATATTAAGCCTCTTCTTATCCTTTTTCTTCTTCATATTTAACAGTGTGCCAGAAAGGTCACAATCGTAAGGTAATAAGATGCAGGGAAATGGTCAAACCGGTAGCTCTGATATGATTTATAATGCAAGAATGAATATCACAGTACTTGATGGATACTATATGAACCCAGGAGATCTTTCCTGGGAAGGATTTAAAAGCATAGGCAATCTTAAAGTCTATGAAACTTCACAATCTGAAGACATAATACCCCGTTGCATTGACTCGGAAGCAGTTCTTACGAACAAGGTCCCCTTCACAAGGGAGACAATGGAAAAGCTGCCTAAACTGAGATACATCGGTGTGACAGCAACCGGCTACAACATCATTGATACAAAAGCAGCTGAGGAGATGGGAATCATTGTAACAAATGTTCCTGAATACAGTACGGAAGGGGTTGCAGAATCAGTATTTGCACATATTCTGGAATTCACACACAGAACGGGGTTGCTCTCAGAAGACGTGCATAACGGGAAATGGGCTGCTTCAGGACATTTTTCATACTTCCCATATCCTCTTGCAGAGCTTCATGGCAAGACAATGGGAATTGTGGGCATGGGACATATAGGAATGAGGACTGCGGAAATAGCAGCAGCTTTCGGGATGGCCGTCATCTACAATTCAAGAAGTCCGAAACCGGAGGCAGAAGAAAAAGGATTTCGCCAAGTGGATTTGAAAACACTCTTCTCCGAGTCTGATTTTATCTCGCTGCATGTACCACTCACAGAAAAGACAGAGAACATGATCAACAAGGAATCTCTCTCATTGATGAAGCCTTCTGCGATTCTGATAAATACCGCCCGTGGGGGACTCATTGATGAAGAAGCTCTTGCCGAAGCATTAAGAGAAAAACGGATTCTAGGCGCAGGTCTTGATGTACTGAGAGAAGAACCGCCTGTAAATGGATCACCGTTAATAGGTCTTGAAGAGTGTATCATTACACCACACACAGCATGGAGTGCAAAGGAAACCAGACAACGCCTGATGAACAATGCACTTGAAAACCTCGTGTGCTTCATGATCGGGACACCGAAGAATATCGTGAGATGAATCTACAGAGGAAGGGCTGATTCCGCCCTTCTTCATCATTGATAGAAAAAGAATCCAACAGTCCACGAAAATGGCTTTTATTTCATAGTCGCCTGAACTCAAAGGAAAGCTGCCATGATATGAAACTCTGATAGTCCTTTCCAACTTGCCTTATTGAGAAAGTCTTTCCAACCTGCCTTGCTCCATTTACAAGAAGGCATTCATTGACATGATTCTCTTTCCAGAATTTCAGAACACTATCGATCTTGCGTTTTAGCCTTTGCGTTATAAACCCGGGAAAATCATATTTACAACCAAAACTCTAGCTATAAGGTCGTATTTAGAACCAAAACAAGATATAAATTGGTCATATTTCAAACCATAAAAAACTAAAGGCCTCTCCCGGAGAAGGAGAGGCCAATAGATAAACTTTGGAAGAGGTTGAACACTCTTCGTTACCTAATTCATTCAGACAGTGGCACTGCTGCCACCACCCCGCTCTGCCCAGGAATTGTCTCCCTGCGCGAACTTGCGCTTGTATTCGCGGACTGTGTATGTGTTCAGCCCCGCTATCTGCGCCGCTTTCTTGTATCCGTATCCCTGCTCAAAGAGCTTTAGACATTCCTTTCTTTTATCGTTTGGAATCCTGTGCCTCTGGAGGGACGTGGTATTTCTATCCATATCCTCCTCCTAGAAGGAAGCAAGTGCTCCTGATTCCTGAAAACCAGGAACACCGCCATTAGATTTCAGTTATTTACTGAATCGTCTCTCTAACACAGGATTTAATTCTGAGCGGCTACAACTTCGAGAGAAATTGTACCTGTAGACTTCACAGGCTCCCCTGTTTCACTGTAACCAGAGATATACTCATAAGTTACAGTGTATGGAGCAACATTTCCATCAGCTTTGAAGTTTGTAGCAGATACTGTTAAGCCATACTTTGTCTTAATTTCCTTAATTACAGGAGTGTCACCATTATTTACATAAGTGCCTTCTGCAATTGCAAGGTTTCCGCTTGCACCATTTTCAATCTTATTATCTGCAAGGACTTTTCCAGTCAAAGCAAGCCTTATATTTGAATCGACAACAGCATTCTCATATCCGCTTACAGCAACAGATACATCCTTTGTTTTTGTTGTACCATCCTTTGCCGCATAAGAAACAACAGCAGTTACTGTATTTGCTTTCTTTACAAGCATTGATGGATAATCAAGTACAATCTCTGTAACAACAGGATTTGTTGCGTTACCCTCTACGTCAAATGTGCCAGCTGTTACTTCAAAATCATCAGCAGAAAGAGCTCTCATCGCAGATCCGATAAGAGGATAAACTCCATCTTTTACTGCAACTTTGAGGTCATCAACAGTTACATATCCCTTACCAGCAGGAATATTCACAACCTTACTTGAAGCTGTTCCATCAGGAGTATTAATTACAACAGCAACATCTCCAATTTCAGTCTCTTCTACTGTTCCTGGAAGGGCATCTTGAAGAACATTATTAATATAAACCCTGTAAGTACCAAGATAATGGAAATATCCATCTTCTGTTGTGGCTGTGAGATTCCAGTTGATTGTAGAACCAACCATTGCAGCAGTTGCACCAGCATCATTTGTAAATGTCGCAGTAAGCTCAATTCCTGTAGCTACAGGTGCAATTGTTTTAACTTCAACATATTTCTCAACAGGATTCTTTCCGCCATATTCATAAGAAACAAGTATGTAAAGTGTATCAACGGATGTCAGATTCTTTCCATCTTTAAGAGCTTCATACTTTGCATTAGAAGTTGAATACTTTACAGTCACATCAGCAGGATTAATCTCAATAGTCTTTCCATCCTGAGTTGCTGTAATGGACTTGATAACAGCTGTTGTAAGAGTATCGTTGATATCTGTTGTGTACTGCTGTTTAGCAATTGAATAACCATCAACAAGCGTTACCTGCATGCCGGTAATCTCTTTTGCATAATTTGCAGAGAGAGCATCAATTACAACATCATTGCCTTCATAGCCATTGTATATTGTTTTTACATGGACCTGTCCGTTATTAGCAGCTTCCTTATTGTATTCAGGCATTACTGCATCTTCGGCATATGGTGTACCCATTCCATTAACAAAAGTAAATGTTGCGTCTTTTGCATCAAGCTGTACTGTTGCAGGTGTTCTACCAGAGACCTTTTCTGTGATGAAGAAATCTGCTGGATCAAGAACAACATCAGCAAGTTTAGTTCCTTCAACAATACCTTCACCTCTGTAAGCAACTGTAATAACTGGTTTTACAACCTTAATAGAACCCTCAGTGGTTGTTCCATTGAAAGATGCTACAACTTTAAGAGATGTTCTTGTCTGTGACTTAAACGCCCAGTCAGAAGACTGCATATCAAGACCATCACCTCTGACAGCCTTAACCTCAAATCCTGGAAGATCTTCAGCATTTTCAACAGTCACAGCCTGATCAGGTGTCTGATCAACGTTAGCACGATATGCTTTTACAACAAAATCATCAAATGTCAATTCAATTGGTTCTGCATAATCATACTGAGCAAGGCTTCCAGCTTTGTATTCAATGCTTGCAATCTTTACAAAGGGTTCAACAACTTCTTCTTCAACAGTAACTTCAATTTCTGCAATAACGTTACGACCATTCGAGACAGTCATTGTTCCAGTTGTCTCTGCATCACGGCTGACAGAAGCAGTAAGTCCAGCATCAGAAGCTGATACCTGCATGTTTGCAAGTTCACCTTTGCCATTGATATAGTATGCTGTTACAGAGAGATCTGCAGAAGAAACATCACCCACTGTATAAGTCTTCTCGGCAGCTGTTACTTCATAGTGTTCTACAGGATAAACTGTTACAGTACCTTCTCCCTTGAGCTGATTGTTGTTGTAGTCAAAGCCAACAATTGCCGAAACAGTGTCTCCAGTACTCAGCTTATTATCCTTATCTGTATCTGTGTAAAGAACAGAAGCATCCTCGATGACTTTCTTGCTTCCATCAAGGTATGTAGCAATTACCTGGAACTTAGAAGCATCAAAGGACTGACCTTCTACAAAATCCCCTATCTGTGCAACAAAACCACTTGTAGGGAATGACGGATATACTGGCGCGTTATCGCAACCTACAAACATGGCAAGTGCCATAACGGCAGCGATGCACGTCAAAAGAATAGATTTCTTTTTCATCGTATTCTCATCTCCTCCTAGATTTTCTACACCAAGGGTACCCCCCCCCAGTAAAGATTTGTCAAGCCTTTTCGGGGGGATAAATGAAAAATTTACCCCCGGGGGTAAAAATGTAGGAGGATATGGGAAAAATTATCGAGAAGCTGCTTTTACATCCCTTATGATTTCATTTACGGTGCTTTCTTTTAACGAGAATGATGGTAAGCGCAAAATAGTACCTGGTATTTAATCGGCCCCCAGAGCTGTAATCTTCATGATGAGGAGAAAATCATGGAGA
>CALXYN010000077.1 GCA_944392975.1 uncultured Spirochaetaceae bacterium
TTTACAGTACCATTGTAAATCTTTCCAACTTCCGGCTCCTCTATGATTGAAAGGACAAGCTTCTTAGCTTCCTGAGCAGAAGCATTGTTGCGTCCGTAAATCATCACAGTTCCGTCATCATCGATATTGATTTCAGCACCAGACTGAGCAGCAATTGTCTTGATTGTCTTTCCACCTGTTCCGATAACTGCACCAATCTTGTCCTCAGGAACACGGAGTGTAAGGATCTTCGGTGCGAACTCGGAAATCTCAGCTCTTGGAGCCGGGAGTGTGTCAAGCATGATGGAAAGGATATGCAGACGTCCTTCCTTAGCCTGGTTGAGAGCCTTTCTCATGATTTCTGGTGTGACACCTGCAATCTTGATATCCATCTGGAATGCTGTGATACCGTCTTTTGTACCAGCTACCTTGAAATCCATATCACCAAGATGGTCTTCCTCTCCAAGGATATCTGAAAGGATCACATAGCGTGAATAATCAGCGCCCTCTGTGATGAGTCCCATTGCAATACCTGCAACCGGCTTCTTGATTGGAACACCTGCATCCATGAGGGAAAGACAGCCACCACAAACAGAAGCCATTGATGAAGATCCGTTGGATTCCATGATCTCGGAAACAACACGGATTGTATATGGGAATACTTCCTTCTTGGGGATTACTGCTTCAAGAGCACGCTGAGCAAGGTGACCATGTCCGATTTCCCTTCTTCCTGTTGTAAGACGTCCAACCTCACCTACTGAATATGGAGGGAAGTTATAGTGAAGCATGAAATTGGAATATGTCTTCTCGCCATCGATTGTGTCGAAAAGCTGCTCATCCTGAACTGTTCCAAGTGTCGTCACGGCAAGAGACTGAGTCTCACCACGAGTGAAGAGTGCTGAACCATGTGTACAAGGAAGAACACCGACTTCGCATGTGATTGGACGAATCTCTGTGACTTTTCTGCCATCGGTTCTCACGCCATCATCAAGAATGGAAGAGCGGAGGATGTTGTATTCCATATCCTCGAACATCTTGTCGACTTCACCCATTCTCTTCTCATCTTCTGCAATGACATCGGCAAACTTAGCCTTCACATCATTATGGACCTTCGAAAGAGCCTCATAGCGGTTCATCTTGCCCTTTACAAATGATGCTTCCTTCTCAAGCGGATATGCATATTCCTTAAGTGGTTCAAGCCAGGAAAGATCCTTCTCCTCAATCTCCATGAGAGGAAGCTTTTCCTTACCGCAGATTCTTCTCAGCTCGTCCTGAGCCTCACAGATTCTGGAAATAACAGGCTGTGCAGCAGCAATTGCTCCAAGCATATCATCTTCGGAAACTTCCTTAGCGCCGCCCTCAACCATGGTAATACCGTCATGTGTACCGGCAACAACGATATCAAGAGAAGCGTTCGGCATCTGCTGGAATGTCGGATTGATGACATATTCATCCCCGATTTTAGCAACACGTACAGCAGCAATCGGACCATAGAACGGGATATCTGAGATAGTGACAGCACAGGATGCTGCGTTTATTGCAACGATATCAGGTGTATGGCACATATCCGATGAGACTACAGTAGGTACAATCTGGATTTCGCGTCCGAATGCCTTATCGAAAAGAGGTCTCATTGGCCTGTCGATAAGACGGGATACGAGAATCTCCTTATCCTTTGGTCTGGATTCTCTCTTGAGAAATCCTCCTGGAATCTTTCCAGCTGCATAATATTTCTCGTTGTATTCAACCGATACTGGAACGTAGTCAATCGGTTCTGATGGTGCGTCTCCGCAGCAGACTGTTGCGATAACAGCACTGCCTGCATAATGAGCATAGATAGCACCATTCGCCTGCTTGGCGATTTTGCCGGTCTCGAATACGAGATCAATATCCCCTATCTTGACCGATACTGAATGTACATCTGCCATAATAATCCTTCTTTGTTCTTTTTTAGTTCTTTATGTTCTTTACACAAGAGAAAGCCAGACATAGCCTGGCTTTCCTCTCGTTATTTTCTAAGTCCAAGATCTGCAATAAGCTGGCGGTACTCATTGATGTCGCGATTCTTGATATATTTAAGAATGCGTCTTCTCTGACCTACAAGCTTCAGAAGTCCGCGCCTTGAGGCATGGTCCTTCGGATTGACCTTAAAATGATTCTGCAAGTCATTGATTCTTGCAGTAAGAAGTGCAACCTGCACCTTCTCGTCACCTGTGTTCCTGGCATCATTGCCATACTTGACCACGATTTCTTTCTTCTGTTCCTTCGTAATCATCTTCTCTTCTCCAGATATAAAGAATCCAGGAGCAGCTCATCTTTCCCGTTCATGTCCTTCTGATCTGGAAGAATACGGAGCACATCATCCTCAATTGAGGCGGTACATTCCGCTTTCCGTCCATCGGAAAAAGCAAGTACGGCATCATACAACCCTGGTGGCGGCAGGAGCTGATGAATCGATGCTCTGCTGAAAATCAGTTCTCCAGAGCCTGATCTGTAAGGTAACGGCACAAGATCCACCCTGTAGAATTGACCGGAGAGGCTCGGGAAACACCCGAGATCTCCTTTTTCTATCATCAGTCTCAGACGAGTCGATGAGATTCTCTCACCTCCATCATCCATGACAGAATCAACTATTTTTATTTCGGAATCCACGCCTAATGCTCTGAGATATTCCCCGAGTGCATGTCCATCCCCGGATGAGGAAGGATTGCCGAACCTGAAATCCTCTCCCACTACAGCTCCAACAGGCAGAATCGAACGCCTCAGAAGCTTTGTGAACTCACAAGCTGATATCTTACTGAATACAGGAGAAAAGTCAATCACCACAAGAACATCCACACCAAAAGATGCGATATATTCCTCCCGTAATCTCGGTGTATCAAGACACACCCTTTTTCCTTTAGGATTTGTCGAGAATGTGATGACGGCACTCAGCTGGGCATTCAGCTCATTCTTCATATCCATCAATGTGTTGAGAATGGCTTTGTGCCCGTTATGAACACCATCAAAAACACCTATGGACAGAACTGCTGGAATGTCCCTGTATTCACCTTTTTCAATAAAAGTATCAAATGAAATAACACGCATCACAGCCTCGAGAGAACAGAAAACCTTCCATCCCTCTTCTCTCCAACTCCATAAGGTGAATCATCAAAATAGAGGATGGAAAACGGAAGGTCTGGATTACTGTCGGAGAGTATTGCACTTCTTCTGATTGTTCCATTATCGACAAGTTTCTTCTCCGATAAGCGTAAACTCACATCAGAGACAATACCTGTTTTCTTCAATAGCTCCAGAGAGGAAAGAGAACTGTCAGAAAGAGACCATGGGCCGACTCTAAGCCTTCTGAGTTCTGTCAGATACCCTCTGCTTCCCGCTCTCAGAGCGATATCGCGTGCAAGTGAACGTATATAGGTTCCTTTAGAAACAGATGTCCTGATCACGGCATTCTCACCATCGAAGGAGAGAAGTTCCAGACTTTCAATATTTATCTCTCTTTCCGGCATCTCGATGTCATTACCTTTCCGCGCTTCTTTATATGCTCGTTTACCATCTACATGAATTGCAGAGTAAACAGGGGGTGTCTGCATCTGTCGGCCAAGAAAGCCAGGGAGCACAGACTTCAGACTTTCCTCACTTGGAAGCGGAGCTGTCGCAATCACACTGCCTTCAGGATCTAGGGTATCCGTTTCTGCGCCAAAGTGGATTGAGGCGATGTACTCTTTATCAAAAGAAGAGAAAAGCGGAGTCAGTTTCGTCGCTCCGCCAACAAGGACAACCATCAGCCCTGATGCAAATTTGTCCAGGGTTCCGGCATGCCCTACCTTCTTTCCCCTGTTTTCCCTTTTCACAGGATAGAGGGATTCAAAAGATGTAACACCGCATTTCTTATCCATCAGCAGAATGGAAAACGAATCAGCCATCTATTTCCTTCATTGCCTCATCTATAAGCCTGTTCACCCTCTCAGCCTCGCGATAGCTGTCATCGCGGCGAAAAGAAAGAACAGGGGTGTTTCTTGTCTTGAGGATCTGAGCAATACGCCCCTGAATGAATCCCTTGGCACTTTCAAGAGCCTTTACAGACGGGTCAATGCGATTATCAGGAACAGATGAGATATAGACAGTTGCTGAAGCATTATCAGGCGAGAGCTCAACCCTCGTCACCGATGTGAACGGTGAAAGATGCGGATTCTTTATTGCACCGGAGACGATAAGAGAACCTATCGCCTCCATGATTCTGTGTTCAAGACGCTGCTGTGAAAACTCACTCATTTACTTCAAGCTTCCTTCTGACTTCTTCCGTCTCGACAATCTCAAGCACATCTCCAACCTGCAGATCCTGCCAGTTTTCGAGACCAATACCGCATTCGTAGCCCTCTGCGACTTCTCTTGCATCGTCCTTGAATCTCTTGAGGGATGCAATCTTTATCATGCCAGTGCTTATCTGGATGGAATCGCGGATTACGCGGACCAATGCCGAACGCTTTACCTTGCCTTCTGTTACATAGCATCCTGCAATGACACCAACCTTTGGAACCTTGAATGTCTCGCGGACCTCCACCTTGCCGATATCGACTTCCTTGATCTCCGGAGAGAGCTTTCCTTCCATTGCATCGCGGATATCATCGACAACATCGTAAATGATGTTGTACTTCTTGATTTCGACTTTTTCCTGTTCAGCAAGAGCCTGAGCACGCGGAGTCGGACGAACATTGAAGCCGATGACAATTGCATTCGAAGCTGCAGCCAGTGTGATATCAGATTCTATAATAGCGCCAGCGGATGCCCTTAGCACATTGAGCCTGATCTCGGAGTTCGAAAGCTTCTGCAATACACCCTGAAGTGCTTCTACAGACCCCTGTACATCGCCCTTGATGATGACATTGAAGTCCGTAATCTGGCCTTCCATGATCTTCTGGTTGATATTCTCCAGAGTGATCTTGTTATTTTTGCCGCTCTCGCCGATTCTCTCCAGTTCCTGTCTCTTTGCACCTACCATCCTTGCCTGCTTCTCATCCTCAGTGACCTGGAACGGATCACCTGCAGATGGAATATCGGAAAGACCGATGATCTCGACCGGATCTGAAGGTCCTGCGCTC
This sequence comes from uncultured Spirochaetaceae bacterium, assembly GCA_944392975.1. Taxonomy (GTDB): domain Bacteria; phylum Spirochaetota; class Spirochaetia; order Sphaerochaetales; family Sphaerochaetaceae; genus Ornithospirochaeta. The sequence goes on from CALXYN010000077.1 coordinate 5,079, forward strand.
TTTATCTTTTTCCCCTTATCATCGAACATGGCTCTTACACGTCCTGGATAGATTCCAGCAACATAGTAATCACCCTGATTGAGAGTACCCTTCTCGATGATAACAGTAGCAACGATACCTCTTCCCTGGTCGATTCTCGATTCAAGAATCTTTCCAACTGCACGGCAGTGAGGATTTGCTTTGAGCTCAAGCATTTCAGCCTGCAGAAGAATAGTATCAAGAAGATCATCGATACCTTCCTTCTTCAGTGCGGAGATTCGGCAGTAAAGAGTCTGTCCACCCCATTCCTCAGGGACAAGCCCAAGTTCTGAAAGCTGCTGCATTACCCTGTCAGGATTTGCTTCCGGAAGGTCAACCTTGTTGATTGCAACAATGATTGGAACCTTTGCAGCCTTTGCATGGTCGATAGCCTCTTTTGTCTGTGGCATGACACCATCATTGGCAGCAACAACGAGAACTACGATATCAGTAACCTGAGCACCACGGGCTCTCATCATAGAGAATGCTGCATGGCCCGGTGTATCGAGGAATACGATATCGCCCTTTCCTGGCATTGAAACCTTGTAAGCACCAATATGCTGCGTAATGCCACCAAACTCGCCTTCTGCAACATGGGAAGAGCGGATTGCATCAAGAAGCTTTGTCTTACCATGGTCGACATGTCCCATAATCGTGACAATCGGAGCCCTTGGTTCCATATCCTCTTCCTTGTCTTCTTCCTGTGCGATGATAGTCTCATCATAAAGAGAAACAAGGTGAACTTCGCATCCATATTCTGAGGCGATTATTTCTGCTGTCTCATGATCAATCTGCTGGTTGATTGTGACCATCAATCCCATATTGAAGAGCTTGGAAATGATATCTGAAGCCTTAAGGTTCATCTTCTTTGCAAGATCCGCAACCGTAATCGACTCCATGATATCAATTGATTTCGGAACAGAAGCAAGTTTCTGCTCTTCTCTCTTCTTCTTCTGGAACTGGAAGTCAAGTTCCTCATCCTTCTGATATCTGTCAGAGTAATCCTTTCTTCTGGAAGCAGCCTGAGGCTTCTTTCCCGGTCCCTTCTGATTGAGCTCTGGTCCAGCCTGTCCTGCCATCGGACGCTGGAAGCCAGGTCTTCCGAAACCAGGTTTCTGTCCTGGCCTGAAAGACGGACGATCATTTCCAGGTGTGTAGCTCTGGCCGGGGCGAGGCATACGCTGTCCCTGTCCCTGACGCTGGAACCCGGACTGAGGTTTACCGTTCTGGAACCTGCGCTGACCATTCTGCGGTCTGGATCCTCCCGCAGGACGACCACCTACAATACCTGCAACACGTGGTCTGTGAGGAGTTTCAGGAGAAGCAGAATCAACCTTCTGACCAGGAACTGGTGGAAGATCTGCACTCTTGATGATAACAGGACCATTGTGAAGTGGTGACTGTATTCTCGAGTTCTGATGATGAACTGCTGTATTGGTCATGAAGCTCTTACCTGTAAGAATTACATTCTCCTTGTGAGGAGTATCTTTCTTTTCAGGCTGACTAGGACCCTGCTTAAGATTATCCTTCTTCCTCGGTTCCGGGTTGATAGGAGGAAGCTTGCTCTTGTCATAAGGAATAACCTTAGGCGTTCTTGTTCCACTCTCAGAAAGAGGCTTGACCTCGTCCTTTTTCACTTCGACGGGTTTTTCCTCTTCCTTCTCTTTGACCTTAACCACAATGGTCGGTTTCTTCTTGAGGATGATA
>CALXYN010000078.1 GCA_944392975.1 uncultured Spirochaetaceae bacterium
CCTTTGCAGGGAATGAAATGCTGATATCTCCGGAACTTCTGTATCAGGATGGATACCTGAAAAAAGAGGATCTTCTTCACCCAGACTTTCCTTCACACCGTGTAGATTTCCAGAGCGTGAGCGAATGGAAGGTGCCCAGAATGAAGAGAGCCGGATGGAATGCCCTCTATGGAAAGGAGCGCGATCAGATAAATGAATTCAGGAGAAAGGAAAGTTTCTGGATTGAGGACTATGCCCTTTTCATGGTGCTTTATGAGAAATACCAGGATGCAAGATGGCACACGATCTGGGATAAAAAGGAAGGATGGCGGGATAAGGGAACACTTGAAAGATTGAAAAAGGATCTGAAAAATGACATAGATGTCTATGTTGCAATGCAGTATCTCTTTTCGAAGCAGATGACATCCCTCCTCCATTTTGCACATCAGAAAGAACTGAAAATAATCGGAGACATTCCAATATTCGCGGGTGCTGACAGTGCAGATACATGGTCGCATCTGGAATTATTCAAGACAGACTCAAAGGGGCATTACAGTGCCGTCTCAGGTGTTCCACCTGATAACTTCTCCGCAACAGGTCAGCTCTGGGGAAATCCCGTCTATGACTGGAAAAAGCATGAAGAAAGCGGTTTTGTCTGGTGGAAAGAGAGAATCAGGAGATGTCTTGAAATGACAGATATCCTCCGGATTGATCATTTCCGCGGCTTTGACGCTTACTACGAAATAAAAGCCACAGAAAAGACTGCAGAGCATGGTATTTGGAAGAAATCCCCTGGAAAGGCATTCTTTTCATCACTTGAAAAGGAAATGGGAAGAATTCCAATCATCGCTGAGGATCTTGGATGGATGACACCTTCAGTGGCAGCTCTGAGAAAGAAATTCGGCTTTCCGGGCATGAAGATTGCTCAGTTCGGTTTCTCATGGAATGAGGATGGCTCGCTTAATACTTATGACGACTTTCTGATGCATAATTACACAAGGGAATTCGTCGCATATACAGGTACACATGACAATGATACAGTAAAAGGCTGGTTCAGCAAGCTTTCTCCAATGCAGAAACATACTGTAAGAGAATATCTTTCTTCTCCAGATGAGGAGATCGTATGGTCGATGATCAAGGCCGTCATGCTTTCAAATGCAGATACAGCCATCATCCCGATGCAGGACATTCTCGAGAAAGGAAGCGATGCAAGAATGAATTTTCCATCGACATGCAATGATGAGAACTGGACATGGAGAATGGATAGTGGAGAATTCTCAGAATACAGGATCTCCAGGTTCTCATTCCTTGCAAGGATATCCGGGAGAAATGGACTGACAGCAGAAGAAGCGAGAGAAAGAAGAAAAAACAGATAGGATTTTGGCATCTGGGGCCGCTTGAGGGGTATATAGGACAAGAAGCTATTGAAAGCGGAGGTTCTATGAAACGAAGGAAAGCGGCATTTATAATCCTAACAGCACTCATATCCTTACTGGCAGCATGCATGCCATGGCAGGAAGATAATAAAGACGTGCTCTCTGTTAATGACAGCAGCAGAGTACGTCTTCTTTTTGAAGACCTGACAGACACCCTGTTCATGGACTATCTGGTTGAGAATGCTGACCTTATGCTAAGCGGATCTACAGTCAAAGCCACTTTGCTGCTTGAAAATTATGGGGATACAAATGCAACTGGGGAAATCCATCTCAGTTTTCACGGGACACTATCGGAAGGACTGCTTGTATGTGATGGCTACACAATGCAAGGCACAGCAGAGACAAATGGCAGTCTTATCGAGATAATGGATGCGACAGGAAAAACCGATGGTCTAGAATTCACTATATCGTCAGGAGATATCATACCATCCACCCCTTCCCGCATACGATATCCGTCAGGAGGAACAATTCAGATTGATGGCAAAGATGGACAATTGGTGATGCTTTTTCCTGAAACTCCTCCATTTATCACAGAGCCGGAACTTAGCGAAGAAGAAATAGAGACTGTGAAAATGCTTATACATAAGGCATTTCAGGTCTTTCCGATAATGGAAGAAGGAGTGGATACAAAATCATTTTCAGAAGGGACTGCAGTTCTGGAAGCATATAGCGATGAGAACTGGTCACTGCAGATAAGAGCAGAGGAAAATGAAACGGCAATCACAATAAAAATATTCTCCAATGAAAGACTTGCAAATGTCATTTATGGCCATGAGAGCATCGATATAGATAAAGACATTCTTCTAAAAGGAATGGTGATTCCGGTTTTCAAAAGCAATTCTGAAGAGCAGCTTGCAAGGGAATATCTTGAGATCTTACGTAAAAGCAACCTCGTCTTCGCACTCCGCGGCCTCATCAACGGAAGTTCCAGCGGAGTCATAACACTCAGCAGTCTTGAAGAGAAAGACAATGCTTTCACTGTCAGTCTTCTGCTTTCCGGCTATGGCCTGAAAAATGGAATGAAAGTCACAGGTGAACTTGAGCTGACGCTCTCTGGCAAGAGAAACGGAACTTCAATCGAAGCTGGAATGTATAGTGCAGATTCCCAGTCACTGACATTCTCTGGACTTGAAGAGCCGTTAACGCTATCGGTCGAAAATACTGAGGGCAGACTTGAAGGTGAGATGCCATGCTTCATCCTCAACAAGACTGGTGAAGAATACAAGGCCACCTATACAGGTGACCTCATACTAGGTATTCCTCATAAAGGAACAATAGAAACAGAGAATACCGTCATTCATTTCTGACGGTTGGTAACAAATTTGACAATCATCAGGATGACCATCAATGAGAGCGCTATGGATATAGTGGCAATACCGCCCTCAATTCCTGTGCGCTCTGCAACCGCACCGACAACAGCCGGCATCAGGATTGCACCAACAGTAGCCGTACCAATGCAAAGACCTGTTGCAACAGTTGAGCTGCTGTACTTCTTTTCCATTGTTGACAATGTAGTTGGATAGATACCACTCATCGAAACACCAACAAGGAATACAGCCAGAGCTGCAACGAAAGGCGTAGGAGCTGCAATCATGAGGATGAAAAAGCCAGTCATCAGCAGGCCAAGAATGAGAATCAGGGTATTCTTGTTCATATGAGTGGAGATGACGGCGCAGGACAGACGGCCGATCAGAATCATAATCCAGAGGAAGGACTGCATTGCAGTTGAGATTGCATCCGGGAATATATTTGCATCCTGGAAATATGTGACAAGCCACCCGATAAGGGATGCCTCCCCGCAAAGATAGAAAAAGAGTATGAACGTATTGAGCCAGTACTGCAGGGAGCGGGGAATTGTCCCCTCACCTTTCTCCTTTTTCATGCGTTCTGAAGAAAGCCCTTTTCCCAATAGAAGCAGGAGTGTTAACAGCATTAGTGCGGCACTGATCCACGGAGCTATTTTCCACGATGCAGGAATCACAGCAATAGCAATGAATGGAGACAGAAATGCACCTACAGCAAATGAGGCGTGAAGCAGATTCAGTCCTGCGGCATTGTTCTCCGCACATTCTCCTACAACAACATTCGTTATATTGCTCATTGTTCCACGTCCGATTCCAGTCAGTGCAAAGGCCAGGAAAAGAAGCAGTGGATTTCCAGTAAGCGTCATAAGCAGAAGCCCTATGACAATACCAAGGCCAAGAATGAATGTACTCCTCTTCCTGCCAATCAGATAAGGAATGAAACCAGCTGCAATAACTGCTGAAAGATTTCCAATCTGATGAGCGGAAAGCAATACACCGCGATAAGCGTAATCCAGATTATAGGCCTCTCCCATCTCTGGTAGTATCGCACCAAGAAGCGTACTCATTGCACCCGATGCAAAGAATGCAAAATAAATACGGTAAAGCAGGCTCCTTTTCTCTTCAGGTACACCCAAGAATTTCCCTAGCGAAAACATTTATCCTCCGCCTCAGCGAATACTGAATCCACAGTCTTCAAGATATGTCTCAAGCATCTTCTCAACTCCGGAAACATTGTTCTGAACAGTCGTTCCTCTTATTGCAAGACCCTTCATTATTGAAGCATCTGGATATGACTGCAAAAGCATCCTATCCGTCATTCCAAGCCCGCTCTCCTCATGAGTGCATACCGGATAAATCTTCATTCCCTTGGTATCTATTGCATCCAGCAGTGAATAGACAGCCATCGGCAAATCTCCCCACCAGTTTGGATAGACGAGTATTATTGAGCTTATATCCGAAGTATCTGGAATCGGAAAGCGGAGTTTTGGCCTGGAATTCTCCTCCCTTTCCTTTTTTGCAAGCCTGCTGCATTCCTCATAGTCATCTGGATAACCGTTTTCGGTGCAGATTTCATATTCTGGAACACCAAGGATATGAGAAATCATCTCTGCAATGATCCTAGCATTTCCTTTATCGATTGTTCCGACCTTATAGTTTTCCCCGCTGTGGGAAAAGAATGTGACAAGTGTACCCCGGTTCATAAAACCTCCCATCAAAAGGCAATAATAAACCGTACTTTTCCTTTTGGGAATCGTACGGTGTCTTTTCAGTTAATCGAAGATATATCGCTACCGAAATATTTTTCGGAAATCCTCGAAAGTTCTCCTGATTCTCTCAACGAATCTATTGCAGCATTTATGCTTTCCAGCAAAGCAGCGCTATTCTCGCCTTTTCTGACGGGAATTGATACTTCAGAAGCCGTGTCAGTCAAAGCTGCAATTTTTATCGGCGCATCTGGATGCTGAGCCATATAGTCATAGTATGTGACTTCTGCATTCAGCGTAGCATCCACACGTCCGGCAAGTAGCAACTCTATTGTCTGTGCCAAATCATCGACTCCAGTTGCTGTTGCACCATAGCTCTCTGCAAGAGTTGCATAAGTAGAGGCCAGTGTATTTGCCGTATGCTTCCCGTCAAGATCCTCAAATGATGTGATGTCCGTGTTATCGTCGCGGACTATTATAGCAGTCCGAATAAATGCATAAGGCTCTGAGAAATCATAAGTCTCAGCACGTTCCGGCGTAACTTCAACACCATTTGCTACGATATCATAACGACTGGAATTCAGACCTGCAAAAAGTCCATCCCATTCACCTTCCACAAACTCTGCTTCAACTCCAAGGTATTCAGCAATGGCTTTAGCAACCTCAACATCATACCCTACAAGCTCATCATTCTCATCATGGAATGTCCAAGGAGCCCAAGTTCCTTCCGTGGCAACTATAATGCTACCCCGCTCCCTGATCTGCTCAAGCTGATCTCCAGACGATGTCTCGCTGTCTGTTTTCCTGCAAGACACTGCTGTAAAAAGACAGGCTAATGCAAGTATCACAATCAGAAAATTTATACTCTTTCTCATTTTACTCCCTCCATATTAAGAAATTCCCTGGTCCGTTCCAACTTTGGTGCGGAGAAGAAAGAACCAGTTTCACCGCTCTCGACAACAACTCCATGCTCCATGAACACGACATGTTTTGAGACATTTCTCGCAAAATCCATCGCATGGGTGACAACGACCATTGTCATTCCTTCTTCTGCAAGCATACGCATCACGGAAAGCACTTCTTTTGCCAGCTCAGGATCAAGCGCGGATGTAGGTTCATCGAAATAAACAATCTCAGGGTCCGCCGCTATTGCGCGAGCAATTGCAACTCTCTGTTGCTGTCCTCCGGAAAGCTCTGACGGATAATGCGATGCAAAGGAAAGCATTCCAACTTTCTCAAGAGTTGCCTCTGCTCTGGCAATTGCTTCCTTTTTATCCATTTTCCTCACGACAATAAGACCTTCTGTAACATTTTCTAGAGCGGTTTTATTCCTGAAAAGATTGAAATTCTGGAAGACAAAGCCTGTACGTCTTCTTATCTCAGCCTTTTCCTTTCCGGAAAGCCTGTTCATATTGTAGATCTTTCCAGAAAATTCCAGCTCCCCGCTATCTGGAACCTCAAGGCAATTCATACAGCGCAAAAGCGTTGTCTTTCCTGAACCGCTGGGACCTAGAAGTGCAACGACATCGCCTTTATCGACTTCCAGACTGATACCATTCAGAACGGCCGTATCATCAAATGCCTTCGTTACATTGCTGATACGTAGAATCATATCTTATACCTCCCAAGCTTTTTCTCCCCGAATCTCTGGACTTTAGTCAGTACCGTACAGAAGATGAGGTAAATAATGCCTACCTCGATGTAGAGTGCAAGCGGTTCATAGGTCCTTGCCACAATACGCTGTGTAGCCATGAACATCTCCGTCACTGTTATATTAGCCGCAAGCGAAGTGTCCTTAACCATCGATATGATTGAATTGGCGAGTGTCGGAAATGATATTCTCAACGCTTGAGGAAGCAGGATACGACGCATGATCTGCATATAAGACATTCCAATACACTCACCTGCTTCCATCTGACCATATGGCACTGCTTCCAATCCTGCCCTGATTGTCTCAGCACAGTATGCGCCTTCGTTGATTGCAAACACTATAATG
>CALXYN010000079.1 GCA_944392975.1 uncultured Spirochaetaceae bacterium
CTTGCAGGAAGGGGTGGATGGAGCGGATGCTCTGACTCGCGAAGAGATAATATCGATTTTGGAGGATATGTACGAAGATAGTGATCCTGATACACAGATGAAGGATCCGAATCTAAGGTACATGGCGGGGCTTACGGATTATCGCGACATCAGCAAGTATGTAGAGAATCTTCCAGGTGTGGAGGAACTTCCAGAAAGCTATCCTGATACGGAAATCCATTTGATTAAGAAAAATGGTTCATGGCTTTATGCCTTCTGGTCGCTTTCTCCGAATGACAGTGACAGACTTCAGAATGAGGGATGCAGCCTGCAGCTTTCAGTGACTATCGAGAATAATGGCAAACGGGAAGAGTATGACATTCCTGTGACTTATCTCGATACTGAATGGAATGTGGGAATTCCTTATGGTTCCGGCTTCTGCCGCGTGGCACTCACTTCTGTGGATAAAAATGGAGGGAAGAACATTCTTTCCCTGTCTGAACCTGAAGAGCTGACAGACTCCTACTGGCTCAGCCATCCTGAGGAAATGAAATATAGCGATTCGATTTACAGGCTCTATCTGACACTTGTAACGACAAAGGAAGGGGATATCGTTGATAATCCTGTTGTCCGTGAAATAATTCAGCTTTTCAGAAAGGAGGATCTGCTCAATGAATAAGCTCAATCTCATACTACAAGCACATCTTCCATATGTAAGACATCTGGAGTATCCGAAATTCCTTGAAGAGAACTGGCTCTTCGAATCTCTTAACGAAACATATATTCCTCTCCTGAGGATGCTTGAGCGTCTCGAGCGCGATGGGGTTGATTTCAGGATTTCCATATGCTTTTCTCCAACTCTCAGCACGATGCTTACTGATCCCGCTCTCCAGGAGCGTTTTGTGGATTACATGAATGGCCGTATTGAGCTGGGTTGCAAAGAAGTGGAGAGAACGGCTGCAGAGGAGCCTCTTTGCCTTGAAATGGCCAAGCGCTATCTTTCAGAGGCGGAGAAGAATCTTGCAAGGTTTGAGGAACTTGATAGAAATATCCTGTCGGGTTATAAGGCCCTCCACGAGAAGAACAGAATTGAGCTTCTGACTACAGCAGCAACACATGCTTATCTTCCGATCTACAAGGATTATCCATCAGCTGTGAACGCACAGGTTGCAATGGGGATGCGGACGCATGAACGTATCTTCGGAGAAGCAGCCCGTGGTTTCTGGCTTCCTGATTGTGGTTATTACCCAGGACTGGATGACATACTGGCATCTAATGGTGTTTCCTGGTGCCAGCTTGCATCGCATTCGGTAATAACTGCAAAAGACAAGTCTATTTACTCAGGCTATAAACCCGTAGAACTTCCTTCTGGAATATTCGGTTTTGTCAGGGACTGGAGTGTCACATCGCTTGTATGGTCTTCCGTATCCGGTTATCCATGCGATGGTGATTATCGCGATTTCTACAGGGATATCGGGTATTATCTTCCACTGGATTATGTCAGGCCCTATATTCATGAGCCTGAAGTGCGTGTCTTTACAGGATACAAGTATCATGCCATCACCGGTAAGACAGAGGATAAGGCTTATTACTCAAGAGAGAAAGCTCTGGAAAAGGTCTCTCTCCATGTTGATAATTTCCTTTACAACATCAAGAGGCGGGGATTTGCAATTGGCAGTGCAGGAATAGATAATCCTGTATTCAATCTCTGTTTTGATGCTGAGCTTTTCGGTCACAGGTGGTATGAGGGAATAGAATTCCTTGAGGGCGTGATGCGCAGGGCAGATTCGTCAGATGATTTCCTTTTCATGACGCCATATTCAATCATCCTCGAGAATGATAAGACGGAAAAGCTTCGTCTCAATGAATCCTCTTGGGGTTTTGGAGGATATTCCGATATATGGCTCGATGGCAGCAATGCCTGGATTTACCGCCATATATTCAAGGCGATTGAACGTATGGAAGAGCTGACAAGGCGTTTCCCTGACCAGGGCTCATTAAAGGGCCGTTTCCTCAACCAGGCTTCTAGAGAGCTTCTTCTGGCAATGTCTTCTGACTGGCCATGCATCATGCATGATGGCACTTCCGTTTCATATGCTGAGAAAAGGCTACGCAATCATCTTGGCTCCTTCAATGTCGTTTACAGCGCGATGAGCCGCAATACGGTGAATACAGAGTGGCTCATAAATGCTGAACGGAGCAGTGAAATCTTTCCAGATATTGATTACCATCTCTTTGAACAAGAGGAAAAATAATGGAAAAAGGCGGCTAAGGCCGCTTTTTTCATGTCTTCATATTTCCCTTCAATAAGCGACATATTGATATTTTTCTGTATTGCTAATTCCCGTTTTTTTGAAGAAAGAGCTTGCTTATAATGTGTCTGTGGTGTAAAGTTGTGGCATGAAGTGGGATAGATTCCCATAAAATGGGTGGTGCAGATGCAGCTTCTTACAGGAATGTACAATGCAAAGATTGATGATAAAGGCCGTCTTTCTCTGCCAGCAAGACTAAGAACTGCGCTCGCCGCTGAGCAGGTAGTTGTCCTTCCGGGACTTGATGAGAACCACCTGATGATTATGAGACCTGAGTATTTTGAAAAGGATTTTTCCGAGCCTATTCTCTCATCCCCAATGGCTATGCTCGATAAGAAAAAGCGCATCCTTATCAGAAAACTCATTGCTCCAGCCATCTATGTGGATATCGACAGCTCCGGAAGGATCAATATTCCACCACAGATCAGAGAGAAATACTCTCTTCCGAACAAATCGGAAGCTCTGTTAGTGGGAGCAGGCTATACAGTTGAACTCTGGAATCCGGATGTATTCGACGCAGCTGATGATGGAGAATCCATTGCAGATCTTGCTCAGAGCCTATTCGAGGAGACTGAGTGATGGAAGTTGTCCATTATCCGGTGATGCATCGTGAAGTCCTCGAGAATCTTCCAATCCCTGAGGGAGATTCCTCTATATTAATTGACTGCACCACGGGCGAGGGCGGACACACATCGCTCTTCCTTGAGAAGCACCCATCGCTATCCGTCATTGGAATTGACAGGGACAGCGAAATACAGAAGAAGGCCATTGAGCGATTAAGTGTTTACGGTGAACGTTTTCATCCTGTGAATGCGTGGTTCAATGACTATCTGAAAGAAGCGCCTTCCGATTTTGCTGATGCGATTCTTTTTGACCTTGGCATTTCAATGTTTCACTACGTTGAGAGTGAGCGTGGCTTCTCGTTCCGCACGGATGAGCCTCTGGATATGAGGCTTAATTCCAAGAGTGGAATGAGCGCTGCAGATATCGTGAATGGATACAGCGAGGAGAACCTTGCTGATGTCATATACAAATATGGTGAAGAGCGCTATTCGCGTCGCATTGCAAGGGCAATTGTCGAAAGGCGAAGCGAGAAAGCCATAGAAAGTTCTGCTGAGCTGGCTGAGATAATCCGCCTTGCAGTACCTAGAGATTACAGATATGGCAGGATACATCCTGCGACACGTACATTTCAGGCACTGCGTATAGAAGTCAACAGCGAGCTTGACAGGATAACTCCCGCACTTGAAGAGGCCATGAGGGTCCTCAAAAAGGGCGGAAGGATTGCAGTTATTACCTTTCATTCTCTGGAAGACAGGAAGGTAAAATGGTTCTTCAAGGAAGAAGCGGCACGCGATGACTCACGCATACGCATTCTTACGAAGAAGCCAATTGTACCGTCTGAGGAGGAAGAGAGGGAAAACCCACCATCTAGGAGCGCAAAGCTCAGAGTGGTTGAGAAGATATAAAAAGAAGGAGGGGCCGTGTACGACGGCGACGTGCTATGAACGATTTTGATGTATCGAAAAGTATTTCCAGGCCGGTAAGAGGCGCGATTATCGTGATGCTCGTTCTTGCTTTCATTGTTACATTTATTCCACTGTGGCAGCTTGGGGTGACTAGTTCTGGAACCGCTGCGCTTATTTCCGCAGAGACAGTAGTTGCCGATACAGACAGGGAAGGCAGAGCTCTCAGGGCTGCAATTGCAGCAGGAATTCCAATGCCTGACGAAGAATATATTGTCAGTGCCGGAAATAACTATCAAAGCTGATCACTCTCGGATATAATTATGCCATGCTGAAGAGTGAAGTCAGAAGTTACGATGATATAACTTATTCTGAAGCTTATAAGGAGAAAGGCGATTCAGGTTCCCTTTCTCCCTTCACTTATCTCTGTGCAATGCTGATTGTTGGATTGATGGGACTCACTGTCCTCTATTCGGCATCGTATGAGAAAGCAATCGCTCTCGGCTATCCTCATTATTTTTATTTCTTCCGCAATCTGATTGCGGCGCTGAGTGCACTTGTTGTCGGTATACTTTTCCGCTTCATTCCATTGAGAATCATGAGGAAAGGATATATTGTAATCCTTCCTCTTTCCTTGATTCTCCTCGCTCTTTCTTTTGTGCCCTCGCTTTCTTCTGATGGATGGATTGTAATCAACGGTGTTCAGATAATCTCTCCGTCATCGTTCGCGATGCTCGCCCTTTCTTTTACGCTTGCAGGTATGATTGATGAAAGAAACGGTATTTCTTTCTCCTCTCTGGTTCTGCCTCTTTTCATCTCCCTTGTCCTGATGATTGCCGTGTTGTTCTCTGGTGGAATAACCTGGTATCTTCTGCTTCTTGCCGTCCTGCTTGTTTCTCTCAGGATTAAGGGTGTAGGAGTATTCTCCATTCTTGCTATACTTATTGCCTCCCTTGCAATTGGTACAGCACTCTCTTTCATATTTTATGATCGTCTTCTTTCTCCTGTTTTCTATTCGCTTTTTCCAGTAAGCGATCCCTCCCTTTACAATCCTGATCTGCTTGTTGTCAGAAGCGCTATAAGAGAAGGTGGCATTGCCGGGGCAGGACTTGGAAAGGGACTTTATAAACTTGGAACACTTCCTTCACCTGAAGGAACTTTCATATTCGCTTCCTTTGTGGAGGAGCTTGGATACATTGGAACTCTTGTGATTGTATTCCTCTTGCTTCTTGTGTCTATCATCGGAGCACGTACAGTCTCCAGGGCGCAGGCAAGGGGAGACAGATCTTCGGCTGTCATTGTCTCTGGACTGACACTCTTTCTGGTTCTCAGAAGTGCTGTCAATATTCTCTATGTATCCGGTTTCCTGCCGCTTCCGGGGACTCTCCTTCCTTTCTTCAGTTACAGTCCTTCTGAAGAGGTTCTTTCCGTTCTCTCTGCTGCAGTACTTTACAGACTTATCTTCATCATGGGGAGGGAACATGAAAAAAGCTGAGATCATACCAATCACAGCTGCCGCTGCTCTTGTTTTCGTTGCGCTTCTGATTGTTGCAATACAGTCTTTGCCTATCATGAGAGTGGAACGGATAGAGAGTGTAAATGCTCCCATGACCCCATCTCTTTCCCGCATGCTGTCGTCTTCTCTCGGTGTTTCCTATCCAGGTCTTTCACGGCATGCACTGCTTCGTGAGATTGAATCCCTGCCATATATTTCAAATCCATCGGTTTCATATGGAAATGGAACACTTTTTCTGAATGCTGAGGCTGAGAATGGAGCTTTGCTCATGACAAAGGAAAAAGCTTATTTTCAGTCTGGTTCTTCCCGGAGTGAAATCTCTTTGGAAGATGCTGGAGCCCTCAGTTCCGTTTATCCTGTTATAGGGGTAAATGAAACAGAGCTTTCAGATGCAGAATGGGAGTATCTTGATACAGCTCTCAGTGCGCTGGTTTCAAGACCTTACAGCTCTCGCTTGATATCATGGATTGAATATGTAAATAATATCGAAGATGGGCCTGATGAGCTCAGGATAGCTCTTCCGTTACTCAATGCTTCAATATCTGTCAAAGACCCTTCCTTTTTGGAAAGGCTGGAGGAGAGTATCGGTATTATTGAGGAGGAGAACAGCAAGAAACCTGGCTGTACGATTTTCTCTCCTTCTTCTGAGTACGAGCTTTATAGCGATAAGCTCATAAGGACCAAGGGGTAATTATGGCTCAGGATAAGATTCTTGTTGGACTTGATATAGGAACCAGCTGGACACGGTGTGTTATTGGTTCTGCCTCGAGGGATGGGCAGTTGATGATTGAGTCAATTGCAGAGCGTCCTACAGAGGGGGTGAAGTCTGGCTCGATTGTCAATATAGACCAGACACTGCAAGTCATAAATTCAGTGGTCTCGGATGCTGAACTGCAGGCTGGCACTGAAGTGAGTTCTGTCATCCTTGGTGTTGGTGGCGATCATATCAGGGGTATACAGTCCAGTGGGGTCGTTGGCATCCAGAGCAGGGATCAGGAGATAAAGAAAGAGGATATAAGGCGTTCCATCGATGTTGCAAGGGCTCAGGAACTTCCTCAGGATACGGAGATACTGCATACGCTCGTTCAGGATTTCCAGGTTGATTCCCGTTCCGGTATCAAGG
>CALXYN010000080.1 GCA_944392975.1 uncultured Spirochaetaceae bacterium
AATCATAAAAAAACGAAGGCCCACCCTTTCGGATGAGCCAACAGATAATCTAAGGAAGAGACGAATACTGTTGTCGTCACTTCAACCTAATTCATTAGGGTTGCCTTATGGCTTCCTCTTTCTGCCCAGGAATTGTCTCCCTGGGCAAACCGCCGCTTGTATTCTCTGACTGTATATGTGTTAAGTCCTGCAAGCTGCGCGGTCTTCTTGTATCCGTATCCCTGCTCAAAGAGCTTTAGACATTCCTTTCGCTTCTCGTTTGGAATCCTCTGCCTCTGGAGGGACCTTGATGGTGTTTCCATGTGCCCCCCTGGAATCCAGCCCGGTCAGAGCCGAGCTGGCAATAAACCTATTTATTCAGAAACCCTCAAAGAGAGGAATCAGTTGCCCGGCTCTTCGGGTGCAGCTGTAGAGGAGAGCTCAACAGTCGCCATTGCTGTGGCACCATTAACAGTGTCATGAACAACTCCCTCGGAATCCGTATAAGAGATATAGAAGGTATATGTTGTATCAGCTTCAGCCGTTATAGACTGTGTATGATGTGGAAGACCATCCTCACCTTCTTCATCAGTGCTTATTGTATAGAACTGAATATCAAGCTCGGAATCATTTCCATGCTCAATTACATCTGCGATATCGAATGAGCCGAATGCATATGATATACCTACATAGAGATTGCCTTCAGCAACTTCTGTGCGGGCATTGTTCCCAGTTCCCCATGTAAGAGAAGCAGAATCAGCATCTTCTGTCCATGCTGTGCCTGTGATATTGAAGGAAACATTCTCTGTTACTTCCTTACCTGTCTCATCGACATAGGTTACAGTTGCTCTTATTGCAGTAGTTGCTGTGAAGACCTGGGAATCAGGAATCTGGAGTTCAATCACTGGCTCAGCAGCCTCTCCATCCTCAATAGCATGAGTCCATCCAGTGATATTGAAGCCATTATCAGTGTTATAATCAGAAACAGATGTTCCAATCATTGCAGGAATAACAGTCTCTCCATCTTCATCCAAAGCAAGACCGATGCTTAGTCTGGATACATCAATCCAGTCCTGGCCTGCATCGATTGTAAGCTCTACAGGCTCAGCCATAGTCTCGATTCCGTTCTCATCTGCAAGGTATGCATATACAGTATATGTTGCCTCTTTATCTCCGACAGTTGCAGGGATCTCTGCAGGGACATTAGAAGCATTGAGAGCTTCATAATCCTCAAGATCCGGATTCACAACACCATTGGCATTGAGGGTTCTTACAGTCACATAAACTTCAGAACCGAACATCGGGCTAGTTGTTGCGTCATCGCCTGTATAATACTGATATGCCTTGGATACATCGATTGATGAAGCATATGCTGTAGCAAGCTCGACAGGTGCATAGCCATATACAACAGTTTCATCTCCAGTTTCATCTCCGGACTTGAACTTGAACGATACCTGAAGATAGATTTCATCGATACCAGCAAGAACGTCGAAGTAAGAACCGTTTTCTTCTGTTGCATATGCAGCATTGTATCCGAGGTCATTTTCTGCTATTGCCTCGCTAGGAAGCGCTGCGGACTGTGCAGAAGACTCACTGAGTGTATAAGCAACGCTGAGAGTGATATCACTGAGCCCTGCTGCTGTAAGAGCATCTGTGTCAGTGCTTGCAATCTCATCACCATTGCTCATAACGATTGTGTACGAAGCAACTGCTGTACTCTCTACAGCTGTTGCATCCGCCCATGCGCTCTCATCATAGTACTGAGATTCAGGAGCTTTGAACTTTTCATCAAGAACTATATCAGTGATGGATACAGGTACAACCGTTACTGGGTCAACATCAAGAGCACCTTCAGTTTTTCCGGGAACACCCCTGAATTTTCCTGCAACAAAAGCCTCTGTATCAGTCGTTACCTCGGTATCAGCTGGAATAACATTGCCTTCATCATCAACGTATGCAAGCTCGATATCAGTTACAGCTGTTCCTATAGAGCTGCTTCCTGTTGTATAGTATACACTGAAATCACTGAGTGATGGTGTTCCTATAGCAGAACCCTCTGTAAGTGAGAATCCTCTGTTTGGAGCGATATGAAGTGTTACTTTAGCTGGTTTAGCCAGTGAAGAGGTCGATACATATACATCTCCATCATAGGTGAGTTCTACAAATACAGAATCATCTGTTTTTGGATTAAGCTCAGCATATGGAAGCCTTGTTGTTAAATCGATGAACCTTGCTGTTGCATCAGCCAGTCTGTCTGCAGTCACATTCTCTGTCGTATTATCATTCTTTGTTACGGAAATTGTGATATTCGAAAGCGATGGAGCAGGAACCGATGTGTACTCCCATTCATAGAGATCTCTGTTGCTGTATGAGAATACTAATGGAGCTGTACCTTCCTCATTCATTGCGATTCCCGTAATAGAAGCATCAGGTTTAGCAGGGGTTTCCTCATACTGTACAGTGTAGCTATAAGAGACGGAAACAGGCTTTGCATCATCAAAATTGCCGACTTCTGCGGAAACTGTCAGAGACTCGATAGCTGTCGGATTTGCAGGTGTTACATCTACCTGTGTTCCTTCTTCTACCGAATACTCGCCAGGTACAAGAACCATGCTCTGCTCTACATTGTCACTGTCGAGGTAATATGCGGTTACTGTAAGTTCAGATGCTGTGATTTTCTCCTTGTTTACGACAGACTCTGGTCCGGTGACTTCAAGATACCTGATGTATGAAACATCAACTGTCATCGAATCCTCGATCGGATTTCCATACATGTCATATCCATATATGACATTTACGGTTGAACCGGCTTTGACTTCACCCTTGCTTGTCTCATCAAGTGTTACATTGGAAGAATCCACAGCAATTGCCTTTCCATTGAGATCATAGGCTGTTACGGTGAACTTTCCAGGGTCAAATGACTGACCAGAAAGGAAATCGCCAGTCTGCGCTATAGAGCCGCTGACGATATAGCCAGGATATACCGGTGTGTTATCACATGATGCGAATGCAACCAGCACCATGAGGACAACAAGCCCTCTTGATAAGAATTTTTTCATATGAATCCTCATCCTCCTTAAGAATCTATTTAGAGACTACCCCCCCCCCGGTAACAATTTGTCAAGAGATTTTGCTCGAGGAATATAAAATTTAAACTTATCAATATTTTTTATAAGTCATTAAAATTTTGGTTACACTTATAAGTTTTAATGATAAGCTGTTTACAGGAGCAACAATGAGCCAAAATATAATCGAAAGACCGCATTATCTTGAAAAACTCAAAAATTATACTGGTACAGATTTGATAAAAGTCATTACAGGAGTAAGAAGGTGCGGAAAATCGTCACTCATGATGATGTACAAAAACTGGCTTGAAAAGGAATTTGGCACCAGCTGCGTTGTTTATATTCGTCTCGACAGTCCTGAATTCATACTATCAAAGACACTCGATTTTCTCGTAGGTAAATTGCAGAAAACAATTACTGATGAGACAAGATACATTCTGTTAGATGAGGTACAGCTTATCAAAGGATGGGAAAAAGCTGTAAACGCATACTACAGTACTGGAAAATATGAAATAACAATAACAGGATCAAACGCACAGATGCTCTCGGGAGATCTTGCAACACTGCTGACAGGTCGATATGTGGAAATTGAGATGCTTCCACTATCATTTAAGGAATTCCTGTCATTCAAGAATAATAAGGATATCCCAATTGATAAAGCATTTGATGAATACATTTTATATGGAGGATTTCCTGTAATTGCCCTACTTGATGATTATGAACAGAAAACAGATATCCTGAGGTCAATTCAGGACAGCATTCTCTTTAATGATGTAAGGCCAGTAGCTGGAATGGATGTCAATAATGAAACACTTACAAGACTCGTTGCATTCTTAAATGATGCCATTGGGTATCCTGTTTCCATGAATAGTCTGGCTAATAAGATCAAATCTGCTGGATACAGGATGTATTACGAGCTTTTATCAAAATACATGAATGCATTGAAAGCGGCTTTTCTTTTCTACAATTCAGAATTCCATGTTGTAAAAGGTGGTGCAAGGTTTGGCCAGGCTGATAAATACTACCCTGTTGATACAGGACTCGTTGTACTTACAAAAGCAAATCTCAGCGAGAACTATGGTTCACTGCTCGAAACAGTAATCTTTCTAGAACTCAAACGCAGAGGCTACAAAATAAGCATCGGAAAGAACGATGGAGATGGTTCAGAGGTAGACTTCATAGCAACAAAAGGTAATAAAAAAGCATACCTGCAGGTAACAGCTACGCTTCTTGATGAAATGACAAGGAGAAGAGAATTCCATGCACTTGAAGCAATCCAGGATAATTACCCTAAATATATTCTTTCCATGGATACCCATGATTTCTCTGATAATGGAATCATCTGTTGTTATATACCTGATTTCCTTCTTGATGATGAAGGCCCATCCTCCCGGATGAGCCAACAGATAATCTAAGGAAGAAACGAATACTTCAACCTAATTCATAAAAGTTGCATTTTCACTGCCTCTTTCTGCCCAGGTGTTATCTCCCTTAGCGAACTTGCGCTTATATTCCCGGACCGTGTATGTATTTAGTCCGACTATTTGCGCCGCTTTCTTGTATCCGTATCCGGCGTCAAAGAGCTTAAGGCATTCCTGCCGTTTTTCCTTTGGTATCCTTTGTTTCCGGAGGGACACTTTTTCTTCCATAGTCCACCTCCAAGAAAGATTTGCCCAGTCCGGCCTTCACCAGACCGGGCAGTAAAGACTTACTCTAATTTTTTAGCATCAGAGTTCCTTACCAAGGATAATATTTAACCAATGTAGAACGTTGCTGTACCAGCATCCTTATTTGGATTTGTAGGATATGTAACTGTAATTTTTACAACACCACCTTCACCAAGACGAATGCTTGTGACTGCTCCATCAGCAGCAGTATTTATAGTAGCATTACCACTAGCAACTTCTGCCTTGTAGGAAACCAATTCGTTAACAATGCCAGTACCGACTTTATCAAGAATAGTTTCAAAATCATTGATTACTTTGTAATTTGCAACATCAAATGGACTTGAAGCTGTAGTTCCAGAACCAATCAAATATTCAGTACTGTCCTCATTCTTGATTCTAATTGAAACACCATCTGCTGGTGTTTTATACCAGCTTGCTCCAGTGAATTCTGTTGTTGTAAGTTCTGCTTCCTTTGCCTCCCCGTTCTTGTCTACATAGCTGACAACAACAGTTACAGCATTAGCATTCTCTCCATCAACAATCTTAGCACCAGGCACTTCTGGAATGATCTCAACGATCTCAGGGATGTATTCCTCTGGAATCTCAGCGATATCAGTTACACCAAATGCAGCCTCAATGGATTCTTCAGTAAGAGTATAATCACCCTTATTTGTGCTGATTTCATCACCAATATATGCCTTAGCAAGATACTCTTCTGTTGCAGTGGCAACAAGGTCAGAACAGTCTGGAGCGACATACCATCTACCAGCTTCAAGAGAAACAGCTTTCGAATTTACACCATTTACCTTGATGATGATATCATTAACTGCTTCCTCACCAATTGTTGTAGGAATGAATGTTGAAGCAGCAGTCTTAATTTCAACTCCGCCGATGAAATATCTGAAAGTTAAGCTCATTCCAGATGCTGTTGTTGTACCTGTAGCACTAGAAACAGGGCTGAAAGCCTCAGACTCAAATATTACGCCACCATTACCATTGACAGTGAGATGCCAAGTGATGGAATCACCAACGGCTGGATTATCATCATACATTGGGTCGAATTCAACAGAAGTGATTTCCATATCAGTCGTTGCATTTACAGGTACTCTGATTGCACCGGATGAAACAGTAGCCTCAGCGCCATAATCATATATAGCCTCAACATACAGAACTGCAGGAACAACATTCTCATCATTGAAATCGTAGTTATCGCTTCCCATGATTCTGATTTTGAGATTAGGATCATCAACATCAATTGTTACATCTGCTGTTGTTTCGTCAGCATTTGTTCTTGTCGATGTAATTGACTCAATAGCCCCTGTTACGAGCTCCATGACCTTTCCTTCTGGATAGTAGAGCTGATCAAGAGCAAAACTTTCTTTAAATTTGATTACAGGAGTAGAAAGTTTGTAATCAACATACTGTGAAAGTGCCTCAACTTTTACAATCCCATTTACATCAGTCGAAAGTCCATTATAGGAAACTCCTACATAGCAGTGATTCTGATCAACCATCTCAGATTCATGAGCACTATTCTTGCTGCCAGTGAAATAGAAATCAGCTGCTTCAAGATTTTCTGTGATGTTTTCAGATTCTTTATCAACAATGGGGGATGCGGACGATTTCTTGGACCTAAGCGATAGTTTTATCTTTCATGATCTTCGACCTGAACTCAAGTGGGCTGA
>CALXYN010000081.1 GCA_944392975.1 uncultured Spirochaetaceae bacterium
CACCCTCGCGCCGATGGTACTGCAGTCTTGCGGGAGAGTAGGTCGCTGCCAGGTTTTTTTTTCGTCCTTTCGGGGCTCTCCAAGCCCCTTCATATATACCTCCTTTTCTTGGCTCCCCCAGAGGGAGCTTATTTTATTTCCTCTTTTCTGTTATCTTCATGCCATGAAGATAATTTTTGTCTGCCATGGAAATATCTGCCGTTCTGCAATGGCTGAATTCATTTTCCGTTATCTTTCTGATATAAACGGTGTCTCCGACAGATTTGAAATATCCTCAGCCGGTGTCAGTAGCGAAGAGACAGGAAATGATATGTATCCTCCTGCCAAGCGTATGCTTAGGGAAAAGGGAATTCCCTTCTCTCATCATACTGCTCACCGTATTACGGATAGCGAGTTTAGTAATAATGACCTTGTGATTGCGCTTGATTCTTCGAATATGCGTAATCTTCAGCGGCGTTTCGGCTGTGATAAGAAAATCGAGATGCTACTTGAACGTGATGTTGAAGATCCGTGGTATACAGATGATTTCCTTACGGCTTATAACGATATATACAGGGGCTGTTCACTGCTTCTTGAAAGGCTACTGTCTTCCTGAAACAGCTTTTTTGTATAAGTGGCCTAAACTACATATTGTTGCTATACTTAAATAAGGAGTTCTGCTCAACAGGAGATAAAAATGGATATTCGCTATTCAACAGGCAAAGAGCCTTTCAAAAGAATGAACACGGACGAACTCAGAGAAGAGTTCCTCATCACGGATATTTTCCGTCCAGATGATGTCACAGCAGTATATTCCCATGTTGATAGAATCGTCACAATGGGAGCTATGCCAGTAAAAGAGACAATTTCCATCGATAAGAATATCGATTGCTGGAAGAATTTTGGTGTTTCCTACCTTCTCGAGAGAAGGGAGCTTGGAGCTATCAATATCGGAGGAAAGGGAAAGATCATTGTAGATGGAACAGAGTATCCAATGGATCACTTCGATGGAATCTATGTTCCAATGGGAACAAAGGAAGTTAAGTTTGCTTCCGATGATGCTTCCAATCCTGCAAAGTTCTACATGTGCACAACACCTGCACATCGTCCATATCCTATTAAGCTGATTCCTCTCAAGGACGCAATCCATAAGCATCTTGGCTCTCAGACAACATCAAATGAGAGAACAATCAATCAGTACATTCATCCGGATGTTCTTGATACATGCCAGCTCTCAATGGGTCTTACACATCTTGAGCCAGGTTCTGTATGGAATACAATGCCAGCTCATACACATGAGAGAAGAATGGAAGTCTACTTCTATTTTGATATCCCAGAGGATAATGTAGTATTCCACTTCATGGGTGAACCAAGCGAGACAAGACACATCATCATGCATAATGAAGAGGCTGTCATCAATCCTGCATGGTCAATTCATTCTGGCTGCGGTACATCAAACTATACATTCATCTGGGCAATGGCTGGTGAGAACCGTGCATATGATGACCAGGATGTTCTGAAGACCGACAGGGATCTTAGATAATCTTTCATCAAACAGCATAAGCGCATCTTCCAAGGTGCGCTTTTTTTCATTTTGAACAAAGATGTCGGTGAATGCATAAGTTGCTGAAAGCTCTGTTTGTATCTATTGGTACAATACCCTTAATTCTGATATAAATAGCCATTGGAGTGCTTTATGGAAATCAGATTGAGGAATCTCAGACGTAATTACGGTTCTCTTCATGCTGTTGATGACGTCTCTCTTACGATTCCATCGAATACAGTATATGGAATCATTGGCAAATCCGGAGCAGGTAAATCAACGCTTGTCCGCCTTGTGTCGATGCTTGAGAAACCTGACCAGGGTGAAGTCTATTATGATGACAAGAGAGTGGATAACCTATCAAAGGAAGAACTCATCAACGAGAGAAGACATATTGGAATGATTTTCCAGACATTCAATCTCTTCTCGTCCAGAAATGCAGGTGAAAATATTGCCTATCCAATGGAGATTTGCCATATGGATAAGGATTATATAAAGAAGAGAACCGAAGAGCTGTTGGCTCTTGTCGGTCTTGAAGGAAGAGGTAAGGCTCCTATTTCCACTCTCTCAGGTGGACAGAAACAGAGAGTCGCCATTGCAAGGGCGCTTGCTACAAATCCTTCTATCCTGTTTTGTGATGAAGCAACCAGTGCTCTCGATCCACAGACTACTCGTTCTATTCTTTCTCTTATTAAAGAGATCCAGAAGAAGATGAATCTCACTGTTGTTATGATTACCCACCAGATGGAAGTTGTCCGCGATGCTTGTGACAGAGTTGCCGTTCTAGATGCAGGGCATATTGTGGAAGAGGGACTTGTCTCCGATATCTTCTCATCTCCACAGACAGATGTAACGAAGGATTTCCTCTCATCTCTTACAAATGTCAGGGAGTCAATGGTCCGCTGGTCGAAGGATGGTGGACACTATACACTTCGTTTCCGCGGTTCAACAACGGATGAACCTATTATCTCATCAATCTCATCAGTGGCAGGTGCTGTATTCAACATCAGAGCAGCTGGTGTACAGGTTGTAAATGGTGAGGAGATGGGTGTTCTTGTTGCTGATATCGGGCCGGATGAGGCCTCTGCAGAGAAAGCTGTGAAGATGCTGAAGGAAAGAGGCGTCAGTGTTGAAGAAGAAAGCAAGGAGGGAATGTGATGGAAGCTTTGCAGTCATTGCTGGATGCCAGAATGTGGAGCCTTGTTGGGACTTCGACATGGCAGACGGTCGTAATGGTTTTTCTTTCAACGATTTTCTCCATGATACTGGGTCTTCCAATTGGAGTGCTTCTCCATGTAACGAGTTCTGAAGAACAGGGAGGAATTATTCCCCGTCCTGTTTTCTATAGCATCCTTTCGCGTATCGTGAATATTCTCCGCTCATTCCCATTCATCATCCTGATGATTGTATTGATGCCGCTTTCAAGGCTCATCATTGGAACGAGTATCGGTACGATGGCGACAGTCATTCCTTTGTCCATTGCTGCCGCTCCGTTTGTTGCGAGAGTTATTGAATCGTCGCTTAAGGAAGTGGATCCAGGAGTTGTTCAAGCTGCAAAAGCAATGGGTTCGACGAACTGGCAGATAATCTACAAGGTGCTGCTTCCTGAAGCAATGCCATCCCTTGCTTCGGGTGTGACGCTGACAATTATCAACCTTATCGGATACTCTGCAATGGCTGGTGCTATCGGAGGCGGCGGTCTTGGTGACCTTGCCATCAGATATGGCTATCAGAGATTCAGTCCTGCTTATATGTTCGTAGCCGTCGTTGTCATCATCATAATGGTTGAACTCATACAGTTTATAGGTGATAGAATTACAGCAAGACTCATTGCAAAGAGATAATGCAAACCCAGCTTCGGCTGGGTTTTTGTATATCGGAATGCAAAGAATATTAAATTTTTTATATTCTTTATTTCTTTGTAAATAAAGAAATTAATTTTGAATTTGCAGAAAAATAATTAAAATTTTTCAAATAAAAAGAAAAAATTATTGCATACACTTGCAGTTTTATGCATAATGAAGCCATCAAAATAAAGGAGGACACAGCATGTTTACATTTACATTCACAGCTATGATGATGTCCTCTATGATGATGCCCGTCAGGGCATGACACTTTTATTTTTCCACCACATCTTTATTCTTTGAATTAGGGTCCCTCAGGGGATGTATTCTGAACGGTATTATCCGCAATTTTCTGGAGATTTGTATATGAAAAAATTTTTTGCAGTTGTTCTTGCTGTTGCAGCATTGATTGTTCCTGTTTTTGCTTCTGGCGCTTCTGAGACCGCCGATAATGTGATTAAGGTAGGTGCAACTCCTGATCCACATGCAGCAATCCTCAGCCAGATTGTCGATCAGCTTGCTGCTGAGGGATACACACTTGAAATCGTGGAGTTCACAGACTATGTGACACCAAATGAAGCACTTGCTTCCGGTGAGCTTGATGCTAACTACTTCCAGCATCTTCCATACCTTGAGTCAGCATGTGCAGAGAGAGGCTACGATCTTGTTTCTGCTGCTGGTATCCACATTGAGCCACTTGCTCTATACAGCGAGAAGTATTCTTCTATCAGCGAGATTCCAGACGGAGCTACTTTCGGTATTCCAAATGATCCGACAAACGAAGGCAGGGCACTTCTTCTTCTGCAGACTGCTGGTCTCATAAAACTTGCTGATGATGCCGGTCTTGAAGCGGTTCCTGCTGATATCGTAGAGAATCCTCATAATTTCAAGTTCACTGAAATTGAAGCAGCTTCTCTTCCAAGAATCCTTCCTGATGTCGATGCGGCTGTTATCAATGGTAACTACGCAATCCCTGCAGGGCTCATTGCAACACGCGATGGACTCATCGTGGAAGGTGCAGAAAGCCCGTATGTGAATGTTGTTGCAGTCCGTGCCGGTGATGAGAACAGCCCGAAGATTCAGGCTCTTGTCAATGCTCTCTTCAGCGATACAGTAAAGGAGTATGTTGCAGAGCGCTATCCTAATGGAGAAGTCATTCTTGTAGACTGAAGACTTCCAGTCATAGATGGGCTACCAGGAATGGTAGCCTTTTTTATGGCACAGTAATTGGCTATTATACTTTTATGGATATTTTGCTTTACATCTCCATAGCACTAGAGGCTGTGATCATAATAATGCTCATCGTCATCCTCTCAAGACGTTCTGGAGGGGATTCTTCGATTATCAATATGTCAGGACAAATACAAGATCGACTGACAACCGCCATGGAGGGATTCAGACAGTCACAGGAAGAAAGGTTCAGAACGATGGAATCGAGGCTTTCAGATCTCTCTCTTTCTCTCAGGGGAGGAATGGATGCAATTGCGGTAGCAGAGAAGAAGCAGATGGAACTTTTCTTTACTGAAACCAGGACCCTTAACGAAAAGCTCATTGCTTCTGAGAAAGCCTCAAGCGAGGCTATGCGGTTATCAATTGATCAGATGCGATCTGAGAATTCTGAAACCATGCAGAGAGTACTTAAAGAGACTGCTAATCTGATAGAGAAAGTCAGGGCAGGTATGGATCAGATCCGGACTGACAATAACAAGCAGCTCGACTTAATCAGAGGTACTGTAGATGAGAAGCTGCAGAAGACGCTGGAGACTAGAATCACTGCATCTTTTCAGGAAGTTACTAAAAACCTTGAATCGCTTTACAAGAGTATTGGCGAGATGAACAGTCTTGCAAAGGATGTTGAGAACCTGAATAGAATGTTCTCCAATGTGAAGGTCCGTGGAACCTGGGGAGAGGTGCAAGCTGAAAATATTCTTTCAGATCTTCTCACCCCTCAGCAATATGTGAAGAATTACTCTCCTGGAAAGAACGGAAGCTCTGTGGAATTTGCAATCAGACTACCTGGCAAGGATAATGGCAGTGAAGTATTTCTGCCAATTGATTCAAAATTCCCTAAAGAAGATTTTGTACGTTATTCAGATGCTGTCGCTGCTGGAAATGAAGAAGCCACAAAAACTGCGTTGAAAGATCTCCGTGCAAGGGTATTGTCGGAAGCAAGAGATATAAAGAGCAAGTATATAGTGCCTCCGAAAACTACGGATTTTGCAATACTCTTTGTCCCCACTGAGAGTCTTTATGCAGAGCTTCTCCGTATGGGAGATTTTGCAGAAATGCTTCAGAATGAGTACAAGGTGGTACTTACCGGGCCTACCAATTTCTCTGCACTGATCAATTCTTTGCAGATTGGTTTTAGAACTCTGCAAATAGAGAAGAATACAGAGAAGATATGGAAGCTTTTCAGGGATCTGAAAACACAGTTCTCCCGTTTTGGAGAAGATCTGGAGAAATCTCAGAAAGCAATAGGAGCTGCGTCGGATAAAATCGATGCAGCAGTCAAGCGTAGCAATGCGATTACGGGTAAATTGGAACGTATAGAACTTCCAGAAAGCGATGATGTGGGCACGGAAAATAATCTTATATCTGAATAAATATGCAATAATTGTTTCGAATATTGACATTATATGCATGAATATGTAATCTTGGTGTATATAGGAGAATAACTACGAATTTGAAGGGAAGAAGCTTTCTGACGCTTAAGGATTATACTAAAGATGAGATTGTCTATCTGATCAAACTTGCTGCTGAACTGAAGAAAAAGAAGAAGGGTAAGCCAGTTGATCCGGGAGTTCACGGACATCTTCTTGCTGGAAAGAACATTGTTCTCCTTTTCGATAAGACATCAACACGCACAAGGTGCTCTTTCGAGGTTGCAGCTTATGATGAGG
>CALXYN010000082.1 GCA_944392975.1 uncultured Spirochaetaceae bacterium
CGCCGCTAAATATACAGGTACAGGGTAGATTATGTTTTTCATTGTAGAAGATTCTTCCGTATATTTAAAATCAACGTTAGACGACGAGTATAGTCGGACAAAATCATGTTTTTCTTTTTCATTTCCAACGGTGTCAACATGTTGCGGTTTATGCTAGACTATCACCATGACTGCAAAGAACAAGAGAACTTCCATAATTCTGCATGGACATTTCTACCAGCCACCACGCGAGAATCCATTCACAGGTATAGTACCAAAGCAAGGCTCAGCAAGTCCTTATAGTGACTGGAATGAAAGAATATACCATGACTGTTATGGTGCAAATCTCAATTCACGATACCTTGATGCCTCCGGACGGATCATCAGCATCACCAACAACTTCTCATACATCTCTTACAATTTCGGACCGACGCTCCTTTCCTGGATGCGCGAACGGCATCCGGATGCAATAGACCTTCTGATTGAATCTGACAAAACTTCAATAAAGCGCCTTGGACACGGCAATGCGATGGCGCAGAGTTTCAACCATACAATCCTTCCTCTGGACAAGATAAAGGATGCAAGACTGCAGATTGAATGGGGAGCCATGGATTTTGAGCATTTCTTTGGCAGGAAGGCTGAAGGAATGTGGCTACCTGAATGCGGTGTGAACAAAGACGTCATTCAGCTTCTTTCAGATGAGGGAATAAAATTCATCATCCTCTCCCCCTGGCAGTGTAAGGCCGTAGAGGATGAAAGTGGAAAGATGGTCGCACTCCAGGGAAAAGCGGCACCATACTGGCAGCCCTATATCCTCACAGGCACAAACGGAGGAGAGATTGCCGCGTTCTTCTATCATCCTGGGCTTGCAGAATCAATCTCATTCGGACACATGCTCAGAAGTGCTGACAATCTCTACGAAACTCTCAAGCAGATCCAGAAAACTGATGGAAAACCTCTGATACACACAGCAACAGATGGTGAGATCTACGGTCACCACGAGCCTTATGGAGATATGGCACTTGCTGCTCTCATTCGAAAGGTTGACGAACGCGACGACTTTGTGATGGATAATTATGCCTCCTATCTTGAACGTCATCCTGCCCTGCTTCATGCGGAGCTTCATCTTGGAGAAGGAGGTAAAGGCACATCATGGTCATGTTCCCATGGAGTTTCCAGATGGTACAAGGACTGCGGCTGCCACACAGGAGGAGAACCGGGATGGAATCAGGCATGGCGCACTCCTCTCAGAAACGGACTTGCAGCTTTGGGAGACAAGCTCGATACAATATTCCAGGAGGAGATAAAGAAGATTTTCGGATCCCAGGTTGATCCTGAGGAAATTCTCCGTCTGGCAGGAAGGGAATACATCGGAGAGATTTCAATGAGGGAACTGATTGAAAACCTTCATAAGAAATATTCCTTTGCTTCTTTATACGATGTAGAACTTGCACATCTGCTTTCTGGAATAAAGAACAAGCATTTCTCTTTCACATCGTGCGGTTTCTTCTTCTCTGACCTTTCTGGAATCGAGCCACGACAGGACATCAAATATGCGCTCTATGCCATAAAGATGTTCCAGCATTATTACAAAGGCGACCTGCTCTTCCCGTTCCTATCTGATTTGAGAAAAGCAAAGAGCAATATAAAAACACAGGGCGATGGTATGAATATCGCACAGGAAGAGATGAAGGAACTTCCAGGAGAGGCGGAGGCAGCCCTGTTCTTCTATCTCAACAGGACACTGGCCAGAAGCGAGGATTATGCAGATAAGTACGGACGCTTCATCCTGCTGCATATGAATATCGACGATGCAGATAACTATGCTGCCGATATCTCAGATACAGTGACCCTTGAGCTTTTCCGCTTCACGGTTCTATCCTCTTCCTCCATAGACAATGGCCTGAATCTGTACCTCTGTGAGAATGATGAATCCGACAAACCAATCAACAGGCTGCGGCTGACAAATCAGGATATTCCGGACAGGCTGCTTGATGAGGTTTATACCTGGATTGACAATTCAATGAACCGCATGACATTCACAGAGCTCTCTGCACTTGCAAAGGATATGCGCCATTTCTCGATGCTTGTTAAGAACAGCCGTTATATTCCTATGGAAACTCTGGTTATGGAGAACCTTGGTCTGACTCTGAAGATCATCAAAGCACTCTTCACTGTCTATGTCGATGTGACACCTGCTGAACGCAAAGAGATTCTTGGAAACATGGTTGACTTTGTCCGCAAATGCGGAAGGGATTCAGATATCGAATCAATCAACACGATTCTTTCAACACATGCCGGCTACCTTGCCAAGATAGTAAGGAAGGAAGGACTTAACGAGAAGACTGCAGATTCCATCATCGAACTCCTGACACTGGCCCGCTCCCATGGATTTGAGCCGAACACGAGAGAGCTGCAGAATATGGTCTATCCTTATTATTCAGGCAGCAAGAAGGCAGAATGCAGCGACCAGCTCCTAAGAGAGACCTCACTGGTCCTGAACTTCCAGTAAAGATCTTGCATGCTCAAGCGAAAGATCGCTCGTTTCCCCGGAAAGGAGACGGGCGATTTCCCTTACTCTGTCTTCACCTCTGACTTCCCTTATTCTTGTCACAGTGCGTCCATTTCTCTCTTCTTTCTCCACAAGGTAATGAGAGGATGCACGGGATGCAATCTGAGGAAGATGTGTAATGGCGATGACCTGCTCATTCCGGGCAAGGGCCTTCATCTCCTCTCCTACGGCATTTGCGACAGCTCCTCCTATACCGGCATCGATTTCATCAAAGAGCATTGTAGTAACGGAAGAAGACGACGCAAGGGACGCTTTTATTGCAAGCATTATCCTGGAAAGTTCCCCTCCCGATGCAGTATCCTGCACCAGCGAGAGCTTCTCCCCCTTATTAGGAGCAATCAGGAAAGAGACAGAATCAATGCCATGGGGCCCTGGTTCTTGCAGCCGTCCGACTCTTATCTGGAAAACTGCAGAATTCATTCCCAGTTTTTTCAGGTTTTCCTCAATCCGCCTCTCAAGTTTCAAAGCAGTTTTCTTTCTCTCTGAAAGCAGATGCTCAGCCATATCAAGAAGGGCTACGCGTTCCTTCTCCAGTCTTTCAGAGAGCTTCTCAAGGATTGCATCTCCCTGCTCTGCTTCCTCCAGCTTTCTTTTGTATTCATCACGCCTTCTTATGGCTTCTTCAATGCTTCCACCGAAACGCCGCCTTATTCTCTGCAACTGCATTAGGCGTTCATTCTTGGCTTCCATCTCTGACTCTGGAAAATCTATACCTGAAAGATGACTACGGACAGAGAGAAGAATATCATCAGCTTCGATGCCGATGCTTTCAGTCCTGTCAAGATATTCCGAAAGCCTGGTATCTTTACGGGAAGCCTTGCGGATTGAATCAAGAGCTTCAGAAAGAGATGATGAGGCTGTCTTCAGTTCGGAAACAGCAGAAGAAAGACATTCTTTCAGGAACTCTGAGGAATTCATCACCTCAAGTTCAGCCTTCAGCTCCTCCTCTTCTCCTGCTTTAAGATCTGCATTCTCCAGTTCTCGCAATGAAAAACGCATGTAATCAGCTTCCTCTGCGCTTCTCTGAATATTCGCCTCCGTCTCCCTCTTCTCCTTCTCAAGTTCCTTCACGATTCTGTATTGGCCAGAATAAGAGGAAACCGCAGCTGCAAGACGGGCATCCTCATCAAGGAGCGACTGGAGGACATCCGGCTTTAAAAGTGACTGATGTGCATGCTGGGAGGAGACATCAACAAGAAGATTTCCAAGCTCCTCTCCTTCCTTTACTGTCACAGGAGAACCGTTTACTGTATATGCAGAACGTCCGCTGGTCTTTATCAGACGGCGTATGACAAGCGTTGAATCCTCTATCTCTATTCCATGATCTTCCGCCCATTTCAGCACAGGCTCTGCATTCACGGAGAATATCCCGGATATCTCAGCACTGCTTTCTCCCTGTCTTACAGCCTCTTTATCCATTTTCGCGCCAAGAAGCAGTGACAAAGCTCCAAGCATGATGGACTTGCCAGATCCTGTCTCCCCAGTCAATACAGTAAAACCATCATTGAATGAGATATCAAGGGAATCAATAAGGACGTAATTACGGACAGAGAGGTTTTCAAGCATGCATTTCCCCCGACCAGTGGAGTTTATCGCGGATGATTTCCGTGAAATTCCTTCGCAGGGATCTTACAAGAAGCGCACGGCTTCTGCTCTTCTCAACAGTAATCGTATCACCTTCCTCCAGAGGAAAGAAAAGCTGACCGTCTGCTGTGAGGAGTATGTCTGTACGCTGCCCCTGCTTGACAGTAAGTGTCACAACCTTTCCAGATGTGACAAGAGGTCTGTTTGAGAGAGTGAATGGACAGACCGGTGTTATTATGATTGCGGACATATCAGCATCAAGAATTGGCCCTCCTGCTGCAAGAGAATAGCCTGTTGACCCTGTCGGAGTTGCGATTATCATGCCATCAGCACGGAAAGATCCTGCTGGAGTCTTATCGAGGGCGAGATTAAGCGAGATCACTTTCGCAATGCCCGCTGATGTGATTACAGCCTCATTCAAAGCAGATCCCTGCCAGACACGCTTTCCATTACGGTGAACGGTAATTCTCAGCATCAGGCGTCTCGATATATTGCTGCCATTGGAGATGAAATATTCCAGAGCCTCCTGCCATTCGTCTTTTCCAACTTCGGTTATATAGCCGAAAGTTCCAAGGTTGACAGGCAGA
This sequence comes from uncultured Spirochaetaceae bacterium, assembly GCA_944392975.1. GTDB lineage: Bacteria > Spirochaetota > Spirochaetia > Sphaerochaetales > Sphaerochaetaceae > Ornithospirochaeta. The sequence continues at coordinate 4,723 of CALXYN010000082.1, forward strand.
ATAGGAATACCCATTTCATTCACAGCCCTGGCTGCATAAAGCACAGTACCATCTCCACCAAGTGTTATGACAAGATCTGTATTCATGGGAACAGAAAGCTCATCCTCATTTGAATGGGTGCTGACAACATGTCCTTCAATACCATGACTCTCAAGATAATTTATAATCCTTTCTGAGAGTTCCCTGCTTTCCTCTTTCATGCCATTGGCAATGATGAATACCCTGGATACTGTCATCATCCCTCCTAGCCCAGATGGCTCACAACTCTCTTTATTGACTCTATCTCGGACTTTGACAGAAACGGATAGAGAGGGAATGAGATAGCCCTGGTGACAGGTGCAATCGCATTCGGGAACCGATCATACTTATCCTGATACCTTGCCCCAATTGACTGAGAGAAGGTACGTCGTGACGAAACATCGTGTTTCTTAGCAAACTCGATGGCATCATCAGGTTTTGTATTGACTATTACGGAAAAACCGTAGCCATTGGCAAAAAAGGAGGGAGACGAAGAACCGAAAAGTTTTGCGCCACTCTTCATCTGAGCCTGCATGAAAAGCCTGTAAAGCTCGTTTCTTCTTGCAAGAAGAGTATCTACTTTTGATATCTGTACAATGCCCAGAGCCGCATTCATATCCGGCAAGTCAATATATGGAGAAGCAATTGCAGCTTCCTTTTTAAGGTTCTCTATTTTCTTGTCATCGGAAGAAACCGCGGCAGCACCGCCTCCAGTAGAGACAACGCTATTCTCTTCGAATTCAGATATCACGATATCTCCACACATACCGGCTTTCACAGTATCAGCATATACAGATCCTAAAGACTGCGAGACATCCTCAATTACAGGCAGTCCAAGCTCCTTAACGCTTTCAAAAGACTCAGGAATCTGACAAATCGGTTCATAATAGATGAAAGCTTTCGGATTCTCAGAAAGTTTTTGCGCAGCATCCTCAAGACTTGGAAGACCTGTTTCATCAGTGTCTATTAAAATGGCTTTTACACCCACCCTCTTAAATGCTTCAAGATAAATACGGGGTGAGAGAACGGAAATGAGAACACCATCTCCTTCCTTGAGCTCCAGAGCATTGAGGGATGCCACAATTACATCAAGATAGGAACGGAATGCAATACCATCTTTTTTCCCGACATACTGTGCAAATGCACGCAAAAATTCTTTCTTTCTGTCGCCTGGACCGATTTTCTCATCGACCATGGTCTGCAGAACCGCATCCATATCCTTTCTATATAAAGCTGGTTTGTAGAATCTAATCAGAGCCATGCTACCATTCTAGCAAAATAAAGTATAAGGGACAAATAAAAGGCTCTGTTCAGAAAGTTGTGGGATTGAAGAAATAACAAAGTAACAAAAGAGGGATGAAATCCTTTAAGATTT
>CALXYN010000083.1 GCA_944392975.1 uncultured Spirochaetaceae bacterium
TCCGCATCATGTTCGAGAGCCGTAAGCCTCTTTTGGTATATAGATCTCAGAAACCACACAAATTTCTGAACTGATTCGAAAAAATGGTTTCTCGGAAATAGATGATTTATGTGTTCTGGGAAAATAATAAAAGACTGCCCGGCTCTTCCGAACAGTCTTTCCATGCCCCGGATTTCTGATTTTCCATGGGGGCCAACGTATCTTTTAAGTCGTCTCCACGACTGCCCAGATACATTTCGGGGGTATCTAAGAGCTTAACCCCATCGGATCTTTCTTCCGACTTCTTTCCATGCCGCTTTCCCACGGCCCAAAGGAGATTCAGGGTTCTCCTAAGACTTTTTCCTTGCAGGATTTACCTTCCTGTCTTACAGCTATACGCTAACATCGGATGCAGGAGCTGTCAACAAAAATTTAACTATGACAGAGTGGTGTGCTGTAACCTTTAAATCATGATTTTTGAAATGCTTACGTGCATGGCAGAAACATGCCACTGATTTTAACAATTTCATCCCTCTCTAAATTTTTGCATCAATGTGAAGCTTGCCGGTAAGGAGAGATTGTATGAAGAAGATCATCATTGTTTCCATGTTTATTGTTCTTGTTATTGGCTGTGATATATCCAGCGTATTTGAGAATATGCCAGATATAGTGTTCCCGCCAGAGAAAGAGAGTACTGAATATATTCTTCAGTCAGGAAATCCTCTGTTTTATTTCGGATTTGGTGTAGAAGAACTTGAATTTTCGGATAATACAATCAGGACTGGAGACTTTGAGTATATTGTTGAAAATGGAAGTGTCATGCTTCCTATGGGAAATATGGAAGTTGTTGTATCGGTCAGAACGCTGACGTTTATTTCTCCGGATGTTGATCCTTTAGTCTTTGTTTCTCTTTGACGATTCTGACAATCATGTCTGCAGTATCCGGGAGGTCTTTTCTTATTTCATGTTCCCACACCCGGATTACTGTCCATCCCATATTCCTCAGAACAAAGTTCACTTCAGTGTCTTTTTCTATATTCCGTTCGATTTTGGGAATCCAGTAATCCCTGTTTGTCTTGATGTTCTTTTCCCTGTTTTCCCAGTCATAGCCATGCCAGAAATCACCATCACAGAAAATTGCTATTCTGTATTTCTTTATGGCAATATCAGGATGTCCATATACCTTGCTGTTTTTCCGAAAGCGAAGGCCACGGTGCCAGAGAGCCTTTGAAAGGAGCACTTCGATTGAGGTGTTCTTTCCTTTGATTCTGGACATGTTGTAACTGCGGCTGGAATCTGTCAAAACTTTGGTTTCTGCCTCTTGAGTTCTTTTTCTGCAATCAGCTGCACATTCTCTACAGGCCGGCCTGTAATGAACTGCCTGGCTGCACATTCTCCTTCAAGTCGTCCTGTTGCCTCTCTGTATGGCATGAAACCATGGTAAGCACCCTTTGCCATCAAGGCATTTGCTTTTGAGCCTGCTGCATTCAATGCTTCAGCATAAAGCCTGCCATCATCTGATAGCGGATCCAGCTCAGCCGTAATAATCAATGCTGGGGGTAATCTTGAAAGATCCGTTGCAAGAAGGGGAGAGAACATAGGAGATAGTATATCCTTTGGTTCCCTTGCATAATTCTTGACATAGAAAGAGAGCATCTTCTCATTCAGCATCGGGCTGTCTTTATAGTTGAGCATTGACTGTGTTCTCAGACGGCAGTCCGTAATGGGGTAGAAGAGAATCTGCCCTGCAAGCTGTGGACCTTTTCTGTCTCTTGCAAGCATCGCGGTAACGGCTGCGAGATTTCCACCAGCACTGTCTCCTGCAATGAAAATCCTGTCAGGATCAACTTTCCAGTACTTTGCGCCTTCAGCTGCCCATAGCAAAGCATCGTAACAATCTTCTACGGCTGTAGGAAATTTCGATTTTGGAGCAAGTCGATAGTCAATGAGAAGAATGGCAGACTGTGTCACTTCTGAGAGATGCTTGAGGAATATTGAGTAGAAAGCCATGTTCCCGAAAACCCATCCACCACCATGACAGAAAATAGTCAGGGGAATGAGTCCTGTCAGTTCCGACAGTTTCGGGTCCGAGAAGTAGTAACCTGTTACTGCTCCTCCCGTCACTGGTATTATGAATGTCGATACATTCGTGTTTCCAGGTGGACAGAGAACGCGCCTTGCCTCTCTTCTTGATATCGACATGTTATTTATATTATTAATCAGGTCATCTGAAAGAGAGTCCGGATCTCTTGCCTGGAAGCGGCTAGATACATTAATGACTCTCTTCATCTTTCCTGTAAGTTTATATTCCGGCATGTGTTTATCGTATAAAAGTAGTTTGAAGCGTGCAAGTAAAATGACACCTTCAGGCAGAATGTAGCTATATTTATGGCTTTGGAGCTCCCTTTTTGAGGATCTTCGGCAGGGAAGTCATGAATACAATGAACGTGACAGTTGCCGATGTCGCGTCGGAAATTGACTCTGCTAGGAAAACTCCGATTTCTCCCAGTGGCGTTGCTGAAAGGATATAAACAAGAGGAATCAGGAGAATAATCTTCCTGAATACTGCCATGCATAGTGATATTCTTGCCTGTCCAAGTCCGATGAATGTCTGCTGAGAGCAGCTTTGAAGGCCAAAGAGCGCCATTCCGGTTATGAAGTATTTCATATATGGAATGGCATAGGTAATAAGCATTTCATCAGTTGTGAAGAGGCTGATTGCGGCTTTCGGGAAGATATTGCAAAGGCATGAAGTGATGAAACAGTAAGTAAATTCTACAGAGAGGGCAAATTTGTAAATACCTTTTACTCTGTTATCTAGAGCAGCCCCGAAATTGTAGCTTATAAGCGGGGTGACAGCCTGATTCATTCCAGTTACCGGCATGTTGATAAACGTGAGTATGGAGGAGAATATCGTCATTGTTCCGACGGCAAGGTCTCCTCCAAGCATCTGCAGCCTGGAATTGAAAGCAACGTTTATTGCAGCTTCTGTTGCGCTCATTATGAAAGGGGAGACGCCAAGTGCAAGAATCGGGAGCAATACCTGTTTTTTTATCCGCGGTTTCCTGATATTCAGTTTTATCGTACTGTATTTGCTGGAGAGAAATGCGACTACGTAAATGCCGGAGACAGCCTGGCTGATTACTGTCGCGATTGCAGCACCTGCAGCTCCCATATCGAAAATGAAGATGAAAACAGGATCCAATATGATATTCAGTGCAGCTCCGATGATTACCGTAAGCATACTCATCGTCGTTTTTCCCTGTGCAGAGATGAAAGGATTCAAGCCAAGAGTAAGCTGTACGAACGGTGTTCCGATAAGATAGATTGTCAGATAGGAATCTGCATGGACAAATGTCCTTTCCGAAGCTCCGAAGATGTAAATCAGCGGTTCTTTAAGTGCATAGAAAACTACCATTAAGATGGCAGACATCACAATAAGCGATGTTGCAGAGACCGTGAGAATCTCATCTGCTTTCCTGTTTTCCTTCTGCCCAAGCCTTATTGCTGCAAGAGGTCCTCCTCCGCTTCCGATAAGGTTTGAGAATGCAGTTATGAGCAGAATGACTGGATATGTGATACCGACTCCTGTGAGTATTTCCGCACCCGCACCTTGAAGATGTCCAAGGTAGATCCTGTCAACAATGTTGTATAATCCATTGACAAGCTGTGCTATTATGAGCGGAAATGCCATCTTCATAACTAGTGATGGAATCCGCTTCGTCCCTAGTTCATTCTGCTCCATTTACAACCTCTCGTCGGCGATTATATTCCCTTGTGGACTTTATGTGTAGAAGAGTACTAGAATATATGGAGATGAAAGAAGGGAGACGAATTAAGACACTCAATCCGTTTTCGACCATCATTCCTTATATAATGGTTGAAAGGAGCGATAGTCAGAATACTATTAATGATTGCTTTGACGTAAGCGGTGCAGAGCAGCTTGTGCGTCGTCTCAGGACTGAAGGTTATGATTCAATCGGTATCCTTCATATCGTGATTGCTGCATATGTCAGGGCTCTTTCCCAGCGTCCAGCTGTCAATCGTTTTATCCGGGGGCAGAAGATTTATGCCAGAAATGGCATCGTCATCAATATGGCAGTCAAGCGCAAGATGAGCCTGGAGGGTGATGAGACTACTGTGAAGCTGAAGTGCAACCCTTCTGATACCCTCATTGATATTTACCACAAATTCAATGAGCTTCTGCTGGATACAGTAAGTTCGGAAGAAAGTGAAGCAAACAGCACAGATACTGCGGCAAGGATTATCGGGTATATTCCAGGACTAATTAAGAAATGGGTAATCTGGTTTCTGAAAACTCTTGATTATTTCGGCTTGCTGCCATCTGCTTTGATTAATGCATCTCCATTCCATGGGTCGATGTTCATAACAAGTATGGCTTCGCTTAATATCCCTCCAATCAGACATCATCTGTATAATTTCGGCAACGTGCCTGTCTTTATTGCCTTTGGAGCAAAACGTGCAGAGCTCGTACTCAACGAAGATGGTTCTGTTACAAAGAGAAGAGTAGTGGATTTTGTAGCGAATCTCGATGAGAGAATCTGTGATGGGTATTACTATGCATCTGCATTGAAGATGTTCAAAAAGTATCTCGTCTCTCCTGAAGCTCTGCTTAATCCTCCAGAGGAAGTCGTAGAGGATATCAGATAGATTGGATTGCTGAATCCATATTAATCATTAAGTTTTTGCTGGGATTATTTATTTGTTGCCTGCTTTCACTGCCGATGATATCATTTTGATATCAAAATGAGTGGAGGTTAGGTCTTCTATGAACTATGCTGAGGAAAAAAGAATCCGTCCTGTAAGCGGTTTCGCGGGACTTGCGGTCTTTATTGCCATTTTGCTTGTCAGTTGCCTTGCAATCATCTCAGTCTGTGTTATTGATGATGTCGATGATGAGGTTTTCGGAATTATTCTTGCTATTTCGATAATCCTGATCTGTCTCGATTGTATTCTGCCGGCTGGTCTCAAGATTGTTAACCCGAACGAAGCTCTGGTGCTGTCTCTTTTTGGACGTTACAAAGGAACAATTTACGAACCAGGTTTCTACTTCGTGAATCCTTTTTCCATGGCAATCTATCCAAAAGCAAATGATCAGGAGATGAGGCAGAAGACATTCGCTGCGACAATGGCAAAGCTTTCTTCGAATGAGGGAATGGAATTTCCAGGCAAGAAGGTCTCGACAAAGCTCTCTACCTTCGTCAATGGCAATCAGAAGGTAAATGATGCTATGGGTAATCCTGTGGAAGTCAGTGCGATAGTCATTTGGAAGGTTGTCAATGCGACACGTGCTGTAATCAATGTTGATAATTATCTCGAATACCTCTCCAATCAGACTGACAGTACAATCCGCAATATCGCTCGTCTTTATCCATACGACATCATCTCAGACGATGATGGAGAAGCTGCAGGAGAACTTACTCTACGTGGTTCGGCGACACGCATTGCTGGAGATATGAGAGAGGAGCTTCAGAAAAGGGTAGAAGATGCGGGAATAGTGATTGAGGATGTTAGATTGAATCAGATTGCATATGCCCCAGAGATTGCAGCTGCCATGCTTCAAAGACAACAGGCTACGGCTATCATAGCTGCCAGACGCAAGATTGTCGAAGGTGCAGTCTCAATGGTTGAGATGGCACTCGACAGACTGAAAAGCGATGATGTCATCGATTTTGATGAAGAACACAAAGCCCAGATGGTAAGCAATCTCATGGTTGTCCTCTGTTCCAACAAGGAGACCAGTCCTATCGTTAATGCAGGATCTATCTACTGATGGCGGAAAAATGTAATGAGACTAAAAAACAGGTACCGTTGAGACTCTCGGCAGCATTGTACGAGGAACTGGCGCACTGGGCTACTGACGAGTTCCGGTCGCTCAATGGCCAGATTGAGTATATTCTGACAGAGGCTGTACGCAAACGACGAGGCAGAATCCATAAGGAAATGTGATTCTGCATATTTGTGACAAACTCTCCATCCCGTCTTGCATTAGAGAGGCTGAGGATGGAGTTTTTTTCTAATAAACTCTATGGTGGCGTATCGGTAATTCATTGCACGTTTAAACAACCAGTTGTTTTTATTGGTTGGGAAAAGATTATTCATCTTTAT
>CALXYN010000084.1 GCA_944392975.1 uncultured Spirochaetaceae bacterium
TGGGGGCTTGCCATCAACCAGTTCTCCATCGTCTTTGGAGACAGGGTCAAACTATGATTGAGAATTCCATTTACACAAAATTCTTGACAGCCCCAAATCTCCTTTACTCACTCTGCCCTACTTTGTCTTTGACGTGGGTGAAACACTTACTGTATAACCGACAAGTCGCCTGTTTTTATGAATTCTCTCAAGCAATCCACATTTTACAAGACTCTCGAGATCAGTCCGGACTGTCTTCTCTGTAACACCAAGAAATGAAACAAGTTCCTTTGCCGTATATATACTGTTCGGTTTGTCTTTGTATAGTTTCATAATTCTTGCCTGACGTTCATTTATACCATCTGTAACCATGAACTCAAGAATGGAATTCTCCTCCTTCTGCTTACGATTCAGATATTCCTTCAAATCATCGAATGATTTCTGCAAGGCTTCAAGATTATACTGTATGAAATATCCAAGATCTCCATTGTCTAGCTCAGTATAAATGAACGCCTTTTCATACTGCCCTTTTGTTTTATATATATTTCTTGAAATTGCAAGAAATTCAGTAATGCTGTATCCTTTTTTCAACATATACCAATAAAACAAAGAACGGGCTGTCCGACCATTTCCATCGACAAATGGATGAAGATAAGAAAGCATGAAATGTATTATGATTGCCTTAATCACCGGATGTATGAATTCTGGCTCATCATTATTTGCGAAATCACAAATGGAATCTATGCAGTTTTCTATATCGGCAAAGTCAGGAGGAATATGGACGATATCACCTGACACGTTATCAACAACAAAAATATTATTACTATCACGGAATTTCCCTTCATACTCTTTATTTGTCAGAGTACCTTCTGTAATCCGCCTATGAATTTCAAGAATGAAATCTTTGGATAGGGCTTCTGTTCTGCTTTCCCTGATATACTCTATTGCCTCATAGTTATTTGCAATCATTTTCTGACTCTTATCCTTTGGTTTCGACTGTGTCAGAATCATCTCTTTTGCTTGCTCCCTGGTCGTCACAGCTCCTTCAATCTTGCTCGAGGCTATTGCCTCTTCTGCAACTGAACTCAATACAAAATAGTTCCTTCCCTTCTCTGGGATGGTGCATGAAGGAAGAAGAGCTTTTCCAGAATTCAAATCAAATTCATAAAGCATTCTCTGCATCGAATTTGTTTCAGTGAAAGTAAACACTCTTTTTGCAAAAACTAGCGATTTACCTTGTCTGAGAAATTTTACAGCTGCCCAGAAATCATCCTCATTCAATCCATTCGGAACTTTATATTTGACCTTATCCCAATATAGATACCTGCTGTTAATTTCCTCTATCGCTAGCCTATATACAGGATTATTCAGGATGGATATTACAGATTTAGTTAATGATCTAATTACAGGCGGCTTCTCTATCATAATATGAAATGTATCATGAAACAAATAATAACAAAAGAAAATTAGGGGAAATTTTCCTCTAATTTCCCCTAATTTCCCAATTTAGAAAACTCACTTCTGAGAAACGAATATTTGAAAACAAGCTTATTTTAAAGCGGGAATGCAACAAGCATCCCTGTTGTGGATACAAGTGCGATTATAATTGCAAGAATCATCGGTCCTTTGAGAAGTGATGTGATGAAAGCTGTGATAACACCTACAAGACCTGCATACCACATTGGTCCGAAATCCGTGAGAGCCAGAGGGAATATCAGGGCACCAAGAGCTGCAACGGGCAGGAGAATCATGCATTTCCGCAGGAATTTCGGCAGTCTTGAAAGCGCAGAGGAAGCAAAAAACGGAATAATACGTGGCAGCATAGTCACAGCCGCACAAGAGACGATGAGAAGAAGCTTATTCAATTCCAACCTCCTTATCTGTGTATATCAAAGCGCCGAAGATTGTGGCCGAAATCATTGAAATAAGAAAAGAAAGACCTGTTGAAAGCCCCGCAACGAGTATCAGAAGAGAGTTAAGCAAAGCAGAAAGAGAGGCGACAAGTATCGCCTTGAGCTTTCTTCTCGCTTCTCCACCTAAAAGAGATGCAAACATTGCATATACCGTAATAACTGCAGCTTTCTGCACCACATCAGGCAGGAATGTACCACCAAGATAGCCAATGGCAGTACCACTCACCCATCCTATATACGAAATGAAGATCAATCCTGCCATATAACTGTATGAAAGCTTACGCCCCTTAAAGGAAGCAACTGTGAAAACCTCATCAACTGTACCGAATCCGCACATCAGACGACCGGGAATCGAGGAAGGATCTGCAAGCCTCTGGGAAAGAGAGGAGGCCATGAATATGTAACGGCTGTTGATGAAAAATACAGAGACGATGATGGACAGCAGAAGCGAACCAGCATTGTAGAGATTCATCATCAGAAACTGCCCTGAACCGGCGAAGGTAATCATACTGGTGAGAACGCCTTCAACAAAAGTGAATCCGCTTGTACGTGTCAGCAGTCCGAAAGCAAGAGCTGTTGTAAAGTATCCAAGAAAGATGGGAGAGCCGTCATGAAGGCCTTCCCTGATTTCCTTTCCATTAATATGCATAATCCCCTCCAAGACGGAGCGCAGCTTCTGTTCCGTCAATTGCTGCAGAGACAATTCCTCCGGCATATCCCGCGCCTTCTCCAGCAGGATAAAGTCCCCTTCCCTGTTTCATTGCAACATCCCTTAAAATACGCACAGGCGACGATGTTCTTGTCTCCGGTGCGATGATAAGCGCATCTCTTGTAATGAATCTAGAGCGTGTCATTCTGTCAAAAGCCTTGAAGCCTTCTCTGAGGGATTCAGCTATCAAAGGAGGAAAGACATCATCCATCACTACAGGAACAAGGGGCCGCGGAAAGCTTGTCTCAGGAAATGATGATGAGCACTTGTGAGCTATGAAATCATCAAGGCGCTCTGCAGGAGCCGCAAACCCGGGATTGAAGCATTTTTGTTCTATGCTTTCAATATAGCGGAGCATGGCAAACGGGTCTGTATCCTCAAGTTCTTCTTTCCTGAGCTCAACAATCATTCCGCTGTTAGCAAACCTTCCACCACGAGAATGCGGAGACATACCATTCACGACCATATGGCCATCTTCAGAAGATGCAGGAACTATCACACCGCCAGGACACATGCAGAAGGAATACACTCCCCTGCCATTCACCTGTGTGACAAATGAATAAGATGCAGCCGGGAGATATGGACCTCTTCCAGAATCAGAATGGTACTGAATAGAATCAATAAGACTCTGTCTGTGCTCTAAACGGACACCGGCGGCTGTGCTCTTAGCCTCCAGAGAGAAACCGGATGCTGAGAGAAAATAATAGACATCCTTTGCACTGTGCCCTGTAGCAAGAATAACAGGTCCCATATATTCACATCCATCAGAGGTTGTGATACCAACGGTCTCATCATGCCTTCTGATAAGCCCTGTTACCTTCTTTCCAAAAAGAACCTCACCTCCGTGCGAGATGATTGTATTCCGCATGTTCTCTATGATGTACGGGAGCCTGTCAGATCCGATATGAGGATGACTTTCATAGAGAATCTCCTCATCCGCACCATGCTGGACAAGAAGCGAGAGGACTTTCCGTACATTTCCCCTTTTCAGCGAACGGGTATAAAGCTTTCCGTCAGAAAATGCACCGGCACCACCTTCGCCAAAGGCGTAGTTCGATTCGCTATTGAGTTCTCCGGTTCTTGAAAAGTGAGCAGTATCCTTCAGTCTGCTGTGCACATCAAGTCCACGCTCAAGGACAACTGGCCTGATTCCATTCTCAAGCAGAGTAAGGGATGCAAAAATACCTGCAGGCCCAAAGCCAACGACAACAGCACTCCTTTTTGCATGATGGACATCGGGAAAAGAGACGGGAGTGAAAGCTGGTGGAGCTTCCTCTCCGATGAAAACAGAAAGCGTGATGTTTATTTTCACATCCTTCCGTCTTGCATCTATGCTCTTTCGCTGGATTCTCAGCGCTTTTATATCACCTATCCTGACACCGAGCTTTTTTGCAGCTCGCATCTTCATTTTTTCCTTATCTGCAGCTTCTTCTGGAGATAATGAAATCGATAAATCCCGGACCATGCCCGGATTCTACCAGTAATCCTCAAGATTGTGTACAATTGCAGCGTGGTTGTTTTATCAGCAGAGAACCTTTCCAAGACTGTCAGTGACGAACCTCTTTTTGAAGGTGTCACGCTGGCCCTTGAGGAAGGAGAGAAAGTAGGAATAGTCGGCAGAAACGGCAGCGGTAAATCTACGTTTCTGAAATGCATCACCGGGGATATCTATCCCGATGAAGGAAATGTATCCGTCAAGAAGGATGCGTCAATCATCCTCCTTGAACAGACTGTCACATATCCTGAAGGGACGGATTTGATTGCATTCCTGCATCTTCAGAAATGCAAAGTGCTGAGCATACTTTCAGATTATCAGAAAGCCCTTGAATGCGGAGATGAGAAGACTTATACGCATCTTTATCAGGTTATAGAAAAGGAAAATCTCTGGGATATCGAAAGAAAGTACATGGCGGTCCTTACAGAGCTTGGTGAGAATCTCGATCCAAAGACGAAGATGTCATCACTCTCTGGAGGGCAGCAGAAGAAGGCTGCAATTGCACGAGCGCTTTCACTTCGCCCCGATATCCTTCTTCTCGACGAACCTACAAATCATCTGGACATCAGGACAATCGAGTATCTTGAAGCCTGGATCAAGAACACAGAAACTTCAATCATCATTGTCACCCATGACCGGCATATTCTTAATGAATGCGCTTCAACTATCTGGGAACTCGATAACAAACACTTTTATCGCCATCCTGGTTCATTTACTGCATATCTCGAGAGAAAAGCAGAAAGGCTGAGAATGGAAGAAAAGCACGAGGAAAGACTTGAGACAATACTCAGACGAGAACTTGAATGGCTCAAACGCGGACCAAAGGCAAGGACTGGAAAGGACAAAGGCAGAAAAGACCGGATTGACGCCATGCTGAGGGAGAAATCAAAACCAAGGGAAGATGGCCCTAGGGATTTCCAGAGTCAGGAAAGAAGGCTTGGGAAAAAGATACTTGAAATAGAGAATATCTCAAAAAGCTATGATGGAAGGACGCTCTTTTCCGGATTCTCATTTTCATTTGTGAAAGGACAGAAAATTGCGCTTATCGGTGATAATGGTTCTGGGAAGTCAACACTTCTCGATATTCTATCATCACATATTGAGCCCGATATCGGAATAGTAGATAAAGGATTAAATACAGTATTTGGATATTACGATCAGCTAGGACGCAATCTAGAAAGCAATAAAACAGTACTTGAATATACAGAGGACATCGGAGACCGGGTAATAATGGGGAATGGAGAAGAAGTCTCCGCATCGCGTTTTCTGGAACTCTTTGGTTTTCCTGTCAGGATGCAGCGCACTCCGATTTCAATGCTCAGCGGCGGAGAAAGAAGAAGGCTTTATCTCATCACACGCCTTGTAATGAATCCGAACTTTCTTCTTTTCGATGAACCAACAAACGATCTTGATATCGCAACAATGGAAAGACTTGAAGAGTACATCACATCATTCCCAGGCTGCGCTGTCATATCCTCCCATGACAGGACATTCCTTGATGTCACGACGGATATGACCTTTGTTATCGAGAACGGAAAAATTGAACTCTTCCCTGGTTCTTACTCTGAATGGAAGGAATATAAAGACGAGGAAAAAGAAGAGGAGAAGAAAACAGCCTCTGCACCTGAATCAGAGCAAAAACGTCCTACAAGAGTTTCAAAGGGGCTTTCCTTCAAAGAGAAAAAGGAGAAGGAACAGATTGAGAAAGAAATTGCAGAACTTGAAGAACTGATCGGGAAACTGGAAGCATCATTTTCCAGCGCAGAGAAAACTGAACTCGGCACACTGCACGAAAGAACGATAAAATATGAGAATGCAAAAACTCTTCTAGATGAGAAGACT
>CALXYN010000085.1 GCA_944392975.1 uncultured Spirochaetaceae bacterium
CAGGATACTGCGCACATCTGCATAATCCTTGGCGAGAATTCCCTTCACACCCTCTACTATCATCTCACCATCATAGACAGCTTCCGCAAATGAGACAGTTCTCCTGATGACCGTAGGTTTTTCTGTTTCAAGTGCTATCACACTGTAACCGGCTTTGAAAAGACGCACAATCGTTCCTGTAGCTAAATCTCCTGCACCTCTCACCACAACAAGCCGTTCCTGCCACCTCCGGTTACTGCATCCAGTACGTTTATTGAATACCGCCATTACCTCTGCCACAATCGAAACAGCAATCTCATCCGGAGTCTCTTCTCCGATATCAAGACCTATAGGAAAATAAAGACGGGGATCTGGAGAGAGTGAAAGGCTCCTGGATGCGAGAATACCGACATAAAAAGCCTCTGTAGAGAGTGCCGCTGGCACAAGGGACGCATCATGCCTCCCAGCAATGATAATAGCAGTATTGTGATCTATCCGGCATTCAAGCATCTTATCCGCCTCAATCCCTTTCTCAAGAAGAGTGACACTCCATCCAAGACGCTGCATCAATGAAGATACAGCCATACCCACATGTCCTGATCCAACAATTACAGCTCGTCTTGAAGGAACAGGGACATCAATGAAAACATTTACACTCCCCTGATGCCCATGTGCAATCGAAAGAGATCTGCCTTTACCTTCATTTATAGCCTCAAGCGCAGCCAGAATTGCTTTATGTTCTACTTCTCCGCCTCCGATAGTTCCAGATATCCGGCCATATTCTGAAACCACCATTCTTCCGGTCTTTCTTGATACGATGCCTTCTGTAGATGTAATGGTTACAACAGCAAAAGGAACCCCGTTCCTTTCAAGCTCTGCAGCCTCAGCATATAATCCCATAGACCTCATCCTCCATTTCTGATGCAAGATACACGCGTGTATTTTCAGGATAATCAAGCCCTTCCAGCATTTTCAGTGTATTCTTTTCCGGAGTACCTGCAGCATTGAATACTATTGCATTTCGCTGCCCGAACCCTTTACAAAGGCCCTCAGGATCGCTCAGATACCACTTGAGGTAATCCTTATCGACAATACACCCCCGCTCTTCACCGAATGCAACCGAGTATGCCTTTTCTCCGATTCCCCAAACACCCATGACGGCAACTGTGGCAGTTGTCAGCGGATGAATGACAGGATCCCTGCTGCTATGTATCTTCAAAGGAAGTCCCCTTGAGCCATCTGCTTCCGAGATGATCAGATCGTAAAATGGATACAAAGCAGTAAGTACATCATAGCGAGGTGCAATCCATTTCTTCATATCCAGAGTATGGTGTTCTCCATAAAAAACCAGTCTGCCCTTTTCTGGAGAATAACCGAGCACGCTTTCATCTCCGAATATCACATCAGCTCCATAATCATGGAGATATGGAGAGGCAACTTTTGTTGTTGTGGTCATCAATGCAGATAATCCACAGCCTGCTGCATGGCGACCGAGAAGAGAAAGGAGTGTTGTTTTTCCTCCTCCGCCAGTAATGGAAACAAAGCCCTTATTTTCTGGAACAAGAGCCATAAAGAGTTCATCAGAAAGTCTCACATAATCATTATAGCCTTGATTAGCTTTATTCTCCACGTTAGACTACAGCGTAAATGGTTACTGAAGAGACACGTAATAAGGTTTTGAAAAGAACTGCAATGCTGGGAATCATATCAAACGCAGCAATTGCAGCTGTAAAGGTTATCATCGGATTATTCTCTGGGTCCGTAGCTATCATGTCGGATGCGGCAAACAATGCCTCTGACATGCTTTCATCTGCAGTCACGATAATGGGTTTCAATATTGCAAAAAGGAAACCCACACACACCCATCCTCTGGGATTTGGCAGAATCGAATATATCTCGGCACTTTTTGTCGCATTCATTGTACTCTTCACAGGCGGTGCCTTTTTCCGGTCATCGATTGACAGGATACAGAATCCAAGTCCTGTATCCATTTCACTCCCGATGCTCTTCATTCTCATCATGACGATTGCAGTAAAGCTCTTTTTATGGAGAATCAACCAGAAAAACGGAAAGAAAATAGAGAGTGAGGCGCTCTCAGCATCCGGAACCGATGCCCTCTCAGATGCTCTTGCAACATCAGTTACAATCATTGCAGCCATAATCTCCCTTTTCTCCTCTTTCCCGATTGATGGATGGGCAGGAATAGTTGTCTCTGTATTCATCATGTATGCAGGTGTCAGAAGTGTAGTTGATACGGTTTCTGCCATCGTCGGAGAAAGACCATCAAAGGACACAGTCAGAGAAATCAGGAAAATAATATCAACACACCCTCCTCTATCAGGCGGTTATGATATCCAGATACATACCTATGGCCCTTCAAGAATGATAGGCACCTGCAATGTCGAGGTACCTTCGGATGCAAAGGGAGAGGAAATATTCGATGCAATGACAGATGCCCAGGTAGAAATCATGGAGAAAATGGGAATCTATTTCACATTCGGAATGTACGCGGTGAACTCAGACAATCCCGTTGTCATCCTCATGAAGAAAGAGGTTCTGAAAGTGCTGAAGGACGTTTCCTCTGCAGTCATTTCCATACATGCTTTCCATGTTCATATGGAGGATTCAAGGGTACATTTTGATGTTGTCGTTGATTTTTCTCTTACAGATTATGCAGCATTCAGAAGGAATGCGACAAAGGCTCTCAATGATGCATTCCCTACCTATTCATTTCAGTTCAACATAGATCCGGATTATGCGTAGACTGTTTTCAGGTGTTCTTTATTGTTATTAATTATTGGTCATTCGCTGTTTATAGTGGGAAAAGAGGACAGGAAGCTACTGGGAGCCTTCCCAGTGTCGGGAGGTTTTACTTGACAGATTCAGTAAACAATACGTATTTTATAGTTACAGGTGTAGAAATGCACACTGTTGATCAGGGAGTGCCGGGCAAAGGCCTAAGCGTATGCGTAAGCGAAGTACGCCTGCCCCTGAGAGCCACCTTCCTTTCCAAGGAGGTGGTTTATTTATGAGCCATACAATCTGCGTTTTCTCTGATACTACGCTTAGAGTAGTCCATGGTTGACTGCAAAACAAAATCTTGCTTCCATCATACTTTCAGATATATAATGATACCGAATTATTTTAGGAAACAATTCGATGGATGCAAAACTGCTTTTGAAACTTACTGACAATGATGGCAATTCCTTCTTCGGTCCAGGTGTTGCCGAACTGTTTTCCCTTATTGATGAAACAGGATCGGTACGGCATGCCTCAGAGGAAATGGGGCTATCATACTCAAAAGCCTGGAAGATGATCAGGGGAATCGAAAAAGCCACCGGAAAGGAAGCCGTGAGCCGCCGTCAGGGGGGAAAAGGCGGAGGAATGGCTGAACTCACAGAAAGCGGAAAACACCTTCTGAAGAGTTTCAGAGCCTTGGAAAACGATGTAGGAAATTATCTACAGACAGTTAAGGGGAATTATCTTGAAAAGAACTAAGAGTTTCCCTGAAATAACAATCCTAATCATTCTTTATATTCTCGTTTTCATACTATCTTTTTCTATCGGAAGATATCCTGTAAATCCTGTGGAACTCATAAAGATTCTCTTCTCGAAAATCATACCAATAACACCTGATTGGACACCACAGGCAGAATCCGTAGTCTTCAACATCAGACTTCCAAGGATATTGGCTTCCAGCCTGATAGGCGCGGCATTATCTCTTTCAGGCCTGATATTCCAGATAATCTTCCGCAATCCTATGGTATCACCAGATGTATTAGGAACATCTACAGGAGCAGGGTTTGGAGCCGCTCTTGCCTTGCTATGGGCCCTGCCCT
Organism: uncultured Spirochaetaceae bacterium; assembly: GCA_944392975.1. Lineage (GTDB taxonomy): Bacteria > Spirochaetota > Spirochaetia > Sphaerochaetales > Sphaerochaetaceae > Ornithospirochaeta. Next base: position 3,819 of record CALXYN010000085.1, read on the forward strand.
CTTTCTCAGTACCAGTATTTGCTTTTTCAATGGGGATTCTGGCAGTAGCCCTTGTATGGATGATTGCCTCACGAGTCCCGTCAAACCAGGTACTGGGACTTGTGCTAGGTGGCATCATGATAAGCTCTCTCTTTCAATCCGGTACAAGCTTCATAAAGCTCGTGGCAGATCCGGAGGAAGAGCTTCCTTCAATCACATACTTTCTGATGGGATCACTTGCAGGAGCTGGAATGGATGAAGTTCATCTGATTGCTCCTCCTATCATAATCTCGATCATTCCTGTACTTCTTCTTTCATGGAGACTTAATATACTCTCATTGCCAGAAGAAGAGGCAATGTCACTAGGTGTCAACACAAAGCTTATAAGAGGAATTGCCATTGCTTCAGCCACTCTGATGACAGCTTCTACTGTTGCAGCTGCTGGAGTAATAGGCTGGGTTGGTCTTGTTATTCCTCATATAACCAGAATGATAATCGGTACCGATTCAAGGAAAGCAATCCCTGCTTCAATCATTCTTGGGGCAGCGTTCCTGACTGCAGTGGACACGATTTCCAGATCTCTGACTTACTCAGAGATTCCAATAGGAATACTTACCTCTTTCATTGGAGCTCCTTTCTTTTTGTATCTCATAATCAGGGAGGGCAAAAAGAATGAATCTTGAAGTGAAAGACATCTCATTCTGCTATGGTGAAAGGAAAATACTAGAAGACATATCCTTCTCGGCATCGTCTGGTAACATGCTTGCTATTTTAGGAAGAAACGGTTCAGGGAAAACCACCCTACTCCGCCTTCTTCTAGGATTTCTGAAGCCGGACAAGGGGCAGATTCTCATCGATAGCAGGAATATTGATGAGATGACAAACCGTGAAAGGGCTTCCGTCATTGCCTACATCCCCCAGTCTTCCCAGCTTGTCTATTCACACTCCGTACTTGATACAGTTCTCATGGGAAGAGCTCCGGCATTATCCCTTTTCGACAAGCCTGGAAAAAAGGATATAGAAAAAGCAAGGGAGGCACTCAGAACTTTAAGGATAAGTCATCTTGAAACACGTTCTGTGAATGCCATATCAGGAGGAGAACGACAGCTGGTGCTTATTGCCAGAGCGCTTTCACAAGAAGCAAGAATTCTTCTTCTCGATGAGCCGACATCATCCTTGGATTATTCCAATCAGCTGCTTGTCATGGAGACTGCTGAAGAACTGAGGAGGAAAGGCTACACCATCATATTCTCAACACACAGCCCCGAACAGGCACTGATGAATGCAACAGATGTGATGATCATCTCCTCGCATCATATATCCTTTTTGGGAAAACCTATAGAGCTCATTGATGGCAGGATTCTGGAAAGTCTTTACCAGCGAAAGCTGTGTATCAGAGAGATCGATACTGGTGAAAACCAGCGGATTATATGTGTTCCGAAGTAATTATGTGGTGGGATGAAGAAAGAATAATCTGGTACAAGAACGCTGCCGCTGATTCAGCATTCCATAGTACTCTTACTGATGAAATAAAAAAACACATTACAAAGAACGAGGATATCCTCGAACTAGGATGTGGACTTGGGTATGTTGCCGAGCTGCTTTATAAACAGGGCTACAGTATCAGAGCAACGGACAATGACAAGAAAGCAATAGAAGAAGCCATCAGCCGTTCAGGACTTGATATCTACTCAGTTTTCGATGCAGATTCGGAAATTCCTGAAACAGATACTCTCCTTCTCATATTCTTCGGGAATCTGCAAAAGAATCTCAAGCGTTATCTCTCTGCAGCAAAAAAGATCATATATGTCATTTCTGAGCACAGGGGGCAGAGTGACGAATTAAGGAAAAAAGTGGGAGGAGTAGAAAAAACAGAACAC
>CALXYN010000086.1 GCA_944392975.1 uncultured Spirochaetaceae bacterium
TTTAATTCTCTCTTCCAGTGCGTACATCTATTCATCTTTCCTTTATTTCTAGGTCCAAGGTTTTGTCCGCACCTCCATGAGGTAAACACGGAAATCATCAATATTGATATCAGAATTCTTTGTACCAATAACAATACCATCTCCAGCATACTGTACTTTAAGGGATGTCTCTGCAAGTTCAATACCAAGGCCACCTGCCACTGGCTCATCGTTATATGTAGCAACGATGGAAAGAGGAGAACCAGAAGCTGTTGCATATGCATACTTATCGTAACCATCAAAAAGTTGCTCACCTGTATCTGCATTTACATAAGAGAGAACGAGGTTATCACCGAAAACTTCAGAATCAGCTGCAAATGCCCTTGTTTCTGTTGTGCCTTTCTCATTCACACCTTTAACAGCAATTGACACCTTTGAATAATCAATAGGAAGGTCATCGCTTGTTTCATAATCAAGCTTTGGAAGCTTGAATGTTGTAGCTGCAAAGGACTCTGAATCGAATACTCCACTATAATTTACAATACCAAGTACCTCTGTAATAGTGAAAGATTCTGGAACAAGTGTCTGTGTGAATGTTACATCAACAGTGTACTGAGCTCCTGCAGGGATTGATGACTGAGTCCAATCTCCCATAAGCTTATTGGCAACAGTTACAGTAAATGTACCATCGAATGTCTCTTCATCTGCTGGTGCTACATCAGGAGTTACAGTTACAGAATAGTCATCCGGTCCAAGTACAAGAGTCTTTCCATCTGAGTAATGTGCCGTAACTTCGAGGTCTGTCGGAACAGGTTTGAAATCATCTACATATGCATATGACTCTTTTGTTGCCTCCGCTGTAATGTACTGAATTGCATATACATTGATAGTAGAGGTCTTTACAACAGGATTCTCGTATGGATCAGTTCCTACAGATGCAGTTACTGTATCACCATATGAAACAACTCCATTCTTATCTGCATCGTTGAATACCAGGATAGAGGCCGGTACATCTTTGTACTCATCGTCATAGAGATACTTTACCTTTACCGAGAAATTCGACGAATTGAAAGTCTGTCCCTCAAGGAAATCCGTTGTCTGTGTGATTGCAATATCCGTTGGGACATCTGGAGTGATGACTTCATTCGTACAACCTACAATAACGGTTATAAGAACAAGTCCAATTGCCAGAAAAATATTTGTTTTTCTTGCCATCTCTCAACCCTCTTCATTTTAAAATCTACAAAGAGAGTACCCCCCCCCGGTAGAGATTTGTCAAGTCTTTTCGGTGGGCTAAACAAAATTTGCGAGAAACGAAAACATGGCTATTTGAATCTAATTTCTTCTATTTTCGTCAAAACCTGTAATTATTCGGCGATAAAATATTGATTTTTAATAATTATTCACCAAAAAAATATTTAATTTTTATTTGTATTTCTTTAATTAATAAGATATTATCAAAATTAGAATGTTAAGAAGAAAAATAAATGAAAAACTTATTTCTTGGAAAAACAATCAAGATAAACTTCCATTGGTTGTCGAAGGTGCAAGGCAAGTGGGAAAGACAACATCAATCCTTGAATTTGCCAAAACCTCATACAAAACTGTCATTGAACTGAATTTTTACAGAAATCCAGGGCTGAGAAGAATTTTTGATGGGGACCTGGATGCTGATACCATACTCTCTCGTCTTTCTCTTTACTCAAAGAACTGGAAAATCATTGATGGCTCTACATTGATTTTCCTGGATGAAATACAACATTGTCCAAATGCCAGAACAGCGTTGAAGTTTCTTGCCCACAATCCACGATTTGATGTAATTGCTTCGGGGTCGTTACTTGGCCTCAACTTCTCTGAAATATCATCATTTCCTGTCGGACAAACAGAAACATTAACTATGAATCCACTGGATTTTGAAGAATATCTTTGGGCTATGGGCATAGATGAAAGAGTTATAGACAAACTCAAAGAACATCTTACGGATTTAACCCCAGTCGATGATTTTCTCCACCAATCGATGTTAAGTTATTTCATTTCTTACATGATTATAGGGGGAATGCCTGCTGTCGTTGCAAAATTCTCGGAGGATCGGGATTACGCTAAAGCACAGAGAAAACAGCGAAGTATAATAAATGATTACAAAAAGGATGTAATAAGATATGCAGATGACACTGAAAAAGTGAAAATCATCAGATGTTTTGATTCAATCCCATCCCAGCTGGCAAAGGATTATAAGAAATTTCAATATTCGGTAGTAGAAAAAGGTTCAACATCTAGTAAATACGGAGGAGCATTACTGTGGCTGAACGATGCTTCAATTGTATCTTTCTGCCATAACCTTTCCAAAATAGATAATCCCCTTGAGGGGTTTTCTATTCCAAATGAATTCAAAGTATATGTGAATGATACAGGCCTTCTTGTTTCAATGTATGCAAACGACACTGCAAGAAGACTCATGGATGGCGATCTCGGGATTTTCAAAGGGGCATTCTATGAAAATATTATGGCTAATTGTCTCTTGTACAATGGATACAAGCTTTATTACTTTGCTCCTCACAGCAACCTTGAAATTGACTTTGTCATAATATTCAAAGGCAAGCCTTGTCTCATTGAAATAAAGAGTGGAGAAAACACAAAGTCAAAATCATTAAGAACCGTACTTAATGACAAGAAATATGGAATAAACCAAGCTATAAGATTCTCAAGGAAGAATATTGCAGATACAGGAGACATCCTATGTCTGCCTCTTTATATGGCTCCATTTTTATCTGACACAGAGAAAAATGACTGGCAGAATAAGCTTACTCCGCCAGAGGATCTTTTACAAAGAATGGTTGAAGGATAAAACACAGAGAAGGCCCACCCTTTCGGATGAGCCAACAGATAATCTAAGGAAGAGACGAGTACTGTTGTCGTCACTTCAACCTAATTCATCAGGGTCGCCTTATGGCTTCCCCTTTCTGCCCAGGTATTGTCTCCCTGAGCAAACCGCCGCTTGTATTCCCTGACTGTATATGTATTGAGTCCTGCAAGCTGTGCGGTCTTTTTGTATCCGTATCCCTGCTCAAAGAGCTTTAGACACTCCTTGCGTTTCTCATTCGGGATCCGTCCTCTTGAGCCTAGGTTTACGGTTCGTGATTTCTCCACGTTTCACCTCCTAGGTATGGGCCTGCATTAGCAGGCCATTGACGAATCACTCGGCAGCAACCGCATTGATTGTCACATTTTGAGGTGCAGCTGGGTTAAGTGTTATACCACTTCCTGATGAGCTACCACTCATATACTGGATGCCGAAAACGAATGTCTGATATGCATTCTCCACTGTAAAGGAGCTTTCAACCTCACCACCGTTAAATGTGATGCTTGTGATTGATGTCTCAGGGTTGTTTCCTACTGCTGTATAGGATGAAGGATTAACGCTGAAACCGCTTCTGTTATAGCTTCTTCCGACAACAAGTCCTGTGATAGGCTCATTGTTATACATGAGAGAGAAGGTCGGAGAGGTGATATAAGCAGTTCCTGTCACTGTGAGGTTGACAGTTGCCGTTACTGTTGTTCCCTCTGCTCCAAGATATGTTACTGTCACAGGTATCACATTCTCTCCAGTCTCAAGAACCTTTCCAGATGGAACGACAGGGGCTCCTACTGTAATCTCAGCATCTGCACCATTTCCAGAAATTACATCATAAGTCTCTGCATCAAGCTCAAAGTTAGCATTTACCCAAGAAGAATCAATTTCTGTTCCTACAGCAAAGAGAGCGTCTTCATTCTGCTGTACAAATGCAAGATCTCCTGCACTGATATAAGAAGCACCAGCCGCAACAGTGACGTCATAGGTCATGCTGACATTAGCTCTGTTGTATACAGTAACTGTCTGGTCTGCTGCTGTTACTGTTGCAGGAAGTTCCGCGCTGTAACCATTGCTGAGTACTCCAATATCCGTATAATCCTTGTCAATAGCACCAGTATCATTCTTCAGGACGACTGCATATTCCACATCCATTCCGACTACAGTTGTTGCCTCAGCTGCCTTGACGACAGTTGCTATGACTTCAAGTCTAGTTGCCTCAGCGCCTGTTGTTGCTACAGGAACATCTACAGAGACCTTTCCATATACGACATGAATATCGAGAGAATCTACGTTGAGATCATAATCCCCATCTTCTGTTGCTTTGAGTTCTGAAAGAGGAGCTCCATTGAGATAATACTCAGCTGTAGCACCGGCACCTGCCCATGCAAACTCTCTCTCGCTGCCATCGCTCATAACATACGTAACGGATTCGATTGCGTCAGATCCGTCAAAATCAGTAGTCAGTGTTGAAAGCGAATCATAATACTGAGCTACAGGTCCTTCAAATCCTTCTACAAGTGTCACTTCGATAGATTCAACGGTCGGATCTGGAGTCTCTGTAATAGTAAGCTTGTCATCAGTACGTCCTGTAGCCCCCATGTAGTTAGCATATGCATATACTGTAGATGCTGTTGTTATAACTGTTTCAGGATCGAGTTCATCTGTACTGGAATCAGAGGCAACATAGATTACAGAAATGCCATCATTTCCTGTAATGTCCTCGTAATAAGATCCTCCTGCCCCAAGAATTACCTTGTAATCAGAAGCGGAAGCTGTTCCGAGGGGACCTTCACTGAGTGCAAAATCTGCAACTGGAGTGACAACAAGGAATGTAGCAGTTGTTTCAACCTCAAGTGTCTTCTGCTCTGCAACGCCAGGAAGGGATACAACAAGATTAACACTGGATACAGATGTAAGATCATTGGATGCAAGAGGAAGACCCATCTGGGTATCAACAAATGCAAGCTCTACACCTTCAACGTCTGCTGCATTAACTGTATGGTCCTCGCCATCATCTCCTCTCACGTTAAGAGTTACATCAGACGGATTCGGCTCAACAGCATTATCACCATAATCAAGCTGCATAAGAATACCGGTAAACTCTACGGTATTGTCACTTGCCCATCCTGTAATCTCATAAGGAAGGTCAACAGGAACTGGCTCCTCATACTCAACTGTGAAATCATATGTATATACCAGTTCGTCATCTCCGAAGTTGCCAACATGGACTGTCACTTCAACAGATGCAGCTGCTTCAGGAATAGATGGAGTGACATTTCCGCCACTGACTTCACCAACTGTGTATTCTCCAGGAACCAGAACCATTGTCTTTTCTGAATTTGTGCTATCAAGGTATGTTGCAGTTACTGTAAGATCGGACGCGCTGATTTCCATGTTATTGCTTCCGATTGTCTCTGGTCCTACAACCTCAACACTCTTGATGTTGTATACACTTATGCCAGCTGTTGCGCAGATGTCGGAATCAGCATAGTTCTTTCCAAGATCAGCCTTGACGGTATCTCCAGCATTTACCTTGCCGTCGCTGTTCTTATCAGTATCAAGATAAACAGATACTGTTTCATCTGCTGCCACGATTCTTCCATTATCATAAGTAATCGTTACTGTGAACTTGCTCGGATCGAAAGTCTGTCCCTCAAGGAAGTCTCCCGTCTGATTGATAGTTCCACCAACAACGAAACTTGGAAGTACCAGCGCATCATCGCATCCTACAAACATAACGAGAGCCATGAC
>CALXYN010000087.1 GCA_944392975.1 uncultured Spirochaetaceae bacterium
AAAAGCGGACAGAGTGCTGGAACTCAGGGAAGGGGCGCTTCATGACATCGGATGCTGAGAAGCTGTATATGAGCAGAAAGCTGGGAAAGGGGATGGGGACAAGGTACAGAATCTCATCCATGTTTCCTCTTTTGATACTTCTGCTTGTGACGGCAGCTCTTTCATTTGCACTTACATTCATTACATCTATATCCGTTCAGATTGACCGAATGATAGCCATCATGGGTTCCGGTTCTCTTTATGCGCTCTCAGATCCTTCTAAATTCATCACAGAAGGGGAGTCGGATGCAGTGAAAACCGGTAGTGCACTGCTCTATGCTGAGAACGGAGAGGCTGCAATTTCCGTAAAAGGAGTGGAGCCTTCATATTTTTCAGGAATGAGGAAAGACGAGATGGAGATTGTCTTCTTAGATGGTGAGGTACTGAATCCTGTTGTTATATCCTCATCTCTTGCAGCAAGACTTTCGCTATCTCAGGGGGACAGATTCTCAATACTTGTCTGGGATGAGGAAGGCGCAAGGGCAAGACCATTTCTATGCACTGTCAAAGGCATATTCTCTTCAGTTTATCCTCAATTGGACAGTCATATTGCATATGTTCCATTCTCAATGCTTTCCTCGAAAATCGGGTATGAAGTTCTTCTTCCTGAGGGCTCAGATCCGGAAGCTCTTTCTGAGATACTCTGGGAACATGGTATCCTTTCGGAGACATATCGTACTATGTATGCCTCTCTTTACAGCAATGTACAGTCATCGGTAGGGATACTCTATGTGATTCTGGTTGCGGTAGCTCTTCTTGCCGCATTCTTCTCTTCCGATGCAGCACAGGTTTATATCGAGAGAGACAGAAAAGACATAAAAGCTCTCTGGATGCTTGGTCTGGAAAGAAAGAGGCTGAAATCAATTTATTTGAAGATTACGCTTTTTCTAGTGACTGTTGCTTCCTTGTCAGGCTGTATCCTCGGTCTTTTTATCGCATATCTTTCACCTCTTGTTCTGGCCGTCATATCACATTATGAGCCAGCACTTCTGGAATACTATGTAACATCATTCAGAGTGCATGTTCCTTATGCACTGCTTATCATGATGCTTCTAGCTTCGCTTTTCGTCTCTTTTATTTCTGTTTCCGTATCTCTTCGCTGCAGAGAGGGGACGGAGCTTTTCTGAATACCTATAATTAGGTATAGTCAGAACGTGAATCTTGAAGCTTTCCAGCTTGGAACAAGTGGCATGATGCCGCTTCCCGGGCGTTTTCTTACATCGGTACTCGTTCGCCGAGAAGGCGATCTGTTCCTCTTCGATTCGGGAGAGGGAACTCAGGTATCTATGAAGATGCTGAATCTTAAGTGGAAAAAGATTTCAGCCATTTTCATTTCACACATGCATGCAGATCATGTGACAGGACTTCCCGGTATTCTAATGCTTTCCTCTCAGGTGGACAGGGAAGAACCTCTCTATATCGTTGGTCCGGCAAAACTGAAGGATTATGTTGATTCCTCCAGACGCATTCTGGATATGTATATCAATTACGAGATAAGATTTATTCCTGTGGAGACCGGTATTGTATATTCAGGTGATGGTTTTACTGTGCAGGCTTTTCCGTTAATGCATACAAAGCCCTGTTACGGCTATTCCCTTGTGGAAGAAAAGCGCAAGGGTGAGTTTCATCCGGATAAAGCAATCGAGCTGGGTATTCCAAAGGGAAAGCTTTGGGGAACGCTGCAGAATGGCACTCCAGTGACTCTTGATGATGGTCGTGTCATCACGAGTGATATGGTCTTGGGCAATGCCCGTGATGGAAGAAAAATAAGCTACGTCACGGATACAATGTATTTCGAGAATATTGCAGATTATGTTCATGATTCGGATATTCTTTTCTGTGAAGGCATGTTTGAGAAGGCTCTTGCTGATACAGCAAAGGAAAAGAAGCACATGACAAGCTATGAAGCTGGTATGGTTGCCAGAGACAGCAATAGCAAGCTTCTTTGTCTGCAACACTATTCTCCCCGCTATTCTGACAGGGAGCTGAAGGTTCTGGAGCGGGATGCTAAATCCGTATTCCCGGAGACTGTTCTTACTCGTGACAGAATGGTTTTCAATGTGCCATTGAAGGATTAGTACATGGCAGAGAATTATCTGCTATCATAAATAAGAAGGAAGAAGTCAGAATGAAAGTCGTTAATTACCTTATAGGTGAAAATAGAGCGGAACTCATTGGATATATTCATGAGGATATGTATGCTGAAGGAGGATGCTATAAGAAGAGACCCTGCATCATTGTCTGCCCCGGTGGTGGGTATATCAGGTTATCTATCAGGGAAGAAGATCCTGTTGTATTTCCGCTTTTCGCTCATGGATACAATGTATTCATCTTTAGATACAGTGTAGGGGAGGCTATCCGTCGTTCATTTCCGGAAGAGGAGGCCGCGCTTGCAATAGCTACTATCAGGGAGGATGCGGATAAACTCGATATCGATAGTTCCAGAATCGGCATTATGGGTTTTTCCGCAGGTGGACATGTGGCTGCTTCAATTGCCTGTCATTGGAAAAAGTATGGTGAGCAGTCAAAACCTGATGCCGCGGTTCTTTGCTATCCTGTTATATCCATGTCTGAGCATGGGCATGCTACGAGTACAGCCTCACTTACAGATGGTGATGAAAAGCTGAAAAGCTATTATTCGCTTGAGACACAGGTTGATGAGGATACAGCACCATGTTTTGTCTGGCATACCTTCCCCGATGCCAGTGTAGATGTCTGGAATTCCCTTGCATTCGCGACTTCTCTTCATGAGCATGGCGTGGATGTGGAACTGCATGTATATGGATCTGGAAGTCATGGACTTTCTCTTGGATACAATGAAACAGGAAAAGAGGAAAAGTCCGTTCAAAGCTGGATGGATCTCTGTCTTGCCTGGCTCGATTTAAGGTGGGGATTCTCTCGCTGATGAAAAGAATTCTGGGAGTCATGCTTTGCTTTCTTTTTCTCGCTTTGGGACTCCCTGCGGAATCTTTCACATTTGATGCTTACATAAACTCAGTTTCAGGTGGTATCAGCGGTTTTGGTTTCGGTCTCTTCCCGCTTGGGACAACTTTTGGTTTTGAAAAGCATTTCCAGATGATACCTTCAACGCATAAGGCAGAACTCCAGATGGAGTTCTCCTTTGCTTTCAATAACAATTCTCTTTCTACAGATTATGATTATTTGACAGGACGTCCAGTCTGGGCCTTGGAAAAAGATGAGGAGGGAAACTTCTTTGGCGATGAGGACTGGGACAGTTCGCTTTCTTACTTCAATCCACGTGCATCGATTGATATCTATCTTGATCAGGGGTTCTTTGAGAATCCTTTGAGTCCGGGGGATTCTCTTTTCAATATCAGGGCGGGGTACAACGGGCGCTATGCAATGAGCCTTGAGGAGGTGATTTATTCTCTTCCTGACCATGGCGGTCTCAGCACTCCTGTTTTTGTTTATGAAGATGGCAGTCCGAAACCTCCGTTCGATTCCAATCTTCCAGCATATCCATGGCTCAATGGTTCAAGACATGTTTTCTCTGATTATCTTTATCTTCAGTTTTCCTTGAACATGGACAGGGATACTCCCACAGATTCTGAACCAGAAGAGGGCCTTGGTGCTGATCTTCTCTTTGAGGTTGGACCCTCCTGGCTTTTCAATAATATCACACCGGAAGGCATACAGAGCGACTATTACAAAATATCCCTCTATGTAGAAGAGAAGATGGAGGTTTTCTCCATAGAACAGGATAATGGCTGGAACTGGATTAACATGTATGTCGGGCATTCAAACAGGCTTGAATACATAGGCGGATCGGTGGTGCCTGAAAACAAGCTCCCTCTTGATAGGCTTAGAGGAAGTCTGCAGGACCGCATCTGGCTCCATTTCACAGGGCCCCAGTTCATGGCTGGTGATTGTTTTACAAGCATTGAGCTCAATTTATATAACAGATTGCTTTTCGGTGGAGTTGTCAATGAGGTCGATGGAAAGACAAAAGCTGTTGAACTACAATCGAGTTTCTCTGCGACAATGCAGCTCAGGCTTTTCGGTTTTATAAGACTAGAGTACCAGGTGGGTTATGATTTCGTTAAAGGTATCTGGCCGGAAAAGCCTTCCTGGTGGCAGAATTCCGGAATCCAGTTTTATGTATCTATATAGGAGATGAGAGAGTATGAAAAAGTGTTTGATATTCCTGCTTTTGCTGTTATTTCTCTCTCCGCTTGCTGCAATTGGCTTTGGATACCATGTCTTCACTATCCGTACAGAACCGGAGTTTGGAAAGGGAATTTTTCCTACATCTGTGATGTATCAGTTCAACTTTCCTGTTGCAGATCTGATTGATAGCTGCCGTACGGAGTTCGCTTTCCGCCTCGATAATGGTCTTGTTTACAGAACACTTCGTCAAGATCCCATGACAGGTGCTATCATAGCTCAGAACCCTGGATTCTATGATTATCCGAAAGAGTATACCGTTCACTACGATGAGTTTAATCTTTTCTTTGGCCAGGGATTCATAAACACATCATTCTCTGAAAATGATCTGCTGACAGCCTTCATTTCCATTGATGGACGTTTTGAAATGGCATTTGAGCGGCTGTCGTGGATGACGGGACCCGGAGAATCCGAAGGCCTTTTCTGGGATAAAAACGGTAATTACAGGTTTCCTGCTGACGGGGAATGGATTGGTGCTCCAGAACTTGCTGATGATCGTTCTGTTTTCCAGACCAGTATTACACTGGGCCTGATGTTTGATTATATGAGGGATACAACCACCACGCGTGACGGTGTCAGGGGTGGTACATACTGGCGGTTTGCCCCTGATTGGATGATTCTGACGGACGGATCTGCATCTTTCATGCTTTCGTGGAATGAGATACAGCTTTCAAAGACGCTTTATTCCATTCCAAATGGCAAATCAAGAACATATTTCAGCATTGTGCTCGATGATTTCCTCACATATCGGTACATCCTCGGATCCAGTGTTCCTCTTTACGTTCAGGGTGGGGATATCTGGGGACCAGATGTGCCAAATGCTGCGAATGTGATTACAAACAGCCTTTCCTTGACTTTATATGGCCCTCAGATCAATAGTCGGGATACATATCCGTCTGTCACATTCTTCTGGGATACAGGATGGGCTCTTGGCAAGGTTCTCAATTCTTCTTCGGATGAGAAGATTGCAGAGGGTGTTGGAAGCTATGGAATACGGGTGGAGTTTATTGTATTCAGTATAGCTGAGTTCTATTATGAAATTGGATGTTCGTACGATCCTCCATTTGCTGAGGAGATGTATGTGGAGCAGAGTTTCGGCTTCTCGGTGGGTATATGATGAAAAAGATTCTGGTTCTATTTGCTGTCATGTTTTCGTCGTTTTTGGTTGCCGCATCCTCTTCAATTGACTTCAG
>CALXYN010000088.1 GCA_944392975.1 uncultured Spirochaetaceae bacterium
AAAGATCTCTATTACCGCCTCAATGTTGTTCATATTGAGGTTCCACCATTGAGAGAAAGAAAGGAGGACATAGATCTTCTTGCTGCCTCTTTTCTGGAGACATTCAATTCTGAAGATAAGAGGAAAATCGAAGGCTTTACACCTGCTGCCAAAAAAGCCCTTCTGTCCTATTCATGGCCAGGGAATATCAGGGAATTGAAGAATGCAATTGAGTCTGCTGTCGTTCTTGCTCGTGGAAAGAATATAGATAAGGATGATTTACCGCAGCAGGTAAGGGATTCAGGAAGTGGGGCGAGAATCTCATTTGATCTTCCGATAACGCTCGATGAAGCTGAGAGGCGTCTGATTCTTGAAACAATATCCTATGCAAAGGGCAATAAGACAAAGGCTGCAGAGCTTCTTGGCATCGGGAGAAAGACGATTTCACGCCGCATGCAGGATCTGAAGATAGAGGAAGATGAAAATGGACATTGAGTCCATATTCTCCCCCGGAGGAGAGCTTGAAAGTGCCCTGCCGTTCTATTCGTTCCGCAGGGGGCAGTATGAGATGGCAGAACTTGTTGAAAGTGCACTGGAGACTTGTTCTCATGCAATCATAGAAGCTGGTACAGGAACAGGAAAAAGCTTTGCCTATCTTGTACCAATGCTTCTGTCTCTTGCAAATAACCGTTCACGCAGGTTCATTGCTGCTACAAGCACGACGACACTGCAAAAGCAGCTTTATGATAAGGATATACCGATTCTTCTTGGTGCGCTTTCCCTTGATCTTCCTATTGCGATTCTCTATGGACGTGGGAATTACATATGTATAAGACGTTTCAATGAGGCCCGTAATGAAAAAAGCAGTGCTGGAGTCAAACGCAGCGAAGGGGAACTCCTTTTTGAAGAGTGGGTGACAACGACTGAAAGCGGAGCTGTTCAGGATATTCCTCAAGGTGTTTCTGCTTCCTACTTCTATTCATATGCTTCCGATGATAAAGACTGTCTTGGTTATCGTTGTCCATTTGCAAATGAATGTTTCTACTATGGGGCAAGGCGGAAGGCTCAGAAAGCGCGGCTGATTGTAACTAACCATCATCTGCTTTTGCTTGATGCAAAGAACAGATGGGAATCTGAGCTGGATTTTGAGGAGGATGCCGTTCTTCCCGGGTATTCCGTGGTTGTTATGGATGAGGCTCATCATATCGAAGCGGAAGCAACAGAGGTCCTTTCAAGAATCTATTCTGCATATAGGGTAGGCAAGATACTTGATTATCTTACCCGAAAGGAGAAACGGTTCGGATCTTCATCCATTATTGATTTCCTTACAACGGAGGAAAAGGAGAGAGGCAGTGGTAAGCAGGTGAAGAATGATATTGCACATCTGAGGACAATGCTTGACCAGTTTGATTCTCTTCTCTCTTCAGCACTTTTTGCATTTCCTGATAAGGAAATCCTCTTTACTCCTGATTTTTACAGAGAACATGGAGAACTTCTTCAGGAAGGAGAAGGTGTTACTGCCGAGATGATTAGAATTGGCAATGCGCTTCAGGGAGGATATAACGATAAGCCTGCAGAATCAAATGAGGTCTTCGTTGATCTGATAAAACGTTATGGCCTTTCGCTCTCTCTTCTTGCTGACACACTCAGGGACTGGATGCGTTTTTCTGCCTGGGATGATGAGATTCCATATTCGGAAGAAGGCCCTGAGGGTAAGGCAGAGATTCACCTTGCTCCGATGAATACAGGTAAGGTTCTTTCCAATGTTCTTGTATCCAATCTGGATTCTATGATTTTCTCTTCTGCTACACTGAGCGTGAATGGAAGTTTCGAGTATTTTGAGAAGCGGTCTGGGCTCTGGGAAGAGAAGGAGAGAGTGAAATCTGGAATATTCCCATCTCCTTTTGATTTCCGGAGAAATCTGATGCTGCTGCTACCGCGGGATGGAGCATTATTCTCTAATGAGAATACTGTGCAGTATGTTCGTTATGTAGCAGAGTCTGTTTATTCTGCTCTGGAGTCATCAGGAGGCGGTGCTCTTGTACTCTTTACATCGCGGAAAATGATGAAAGAAGTCTACATGCTCCTGAAAGAGAGAGTGGATAAGCTACTGATACAGGATGACAGAATCCCAAGAAACACGCTTCTGGAGAGATTCAGGAAGGATAAGGACAGCTCTCTTTTTGCTGTATCATCATTCTGGGAAGGTGTTGATGCACCTGGTGATACTCTACGTCTTGTAATAATCGTTAAGCTTCCGTTCACGGTTCCTTCCACACCCATTGTCAAAGCCCGTTCCAATGCTATGGAGCGAAAAGGCCTTTCACCATTCATGGAGATGACAGTACCGGAAGCTACGCTTCGTCTCAAGCAGGGGCTAGGCAGGCTTATAAGATCTGAAACCGACAAGGGTGTTGTCCTCATACTAGATGGTCGGCTTCTTCGGAAAGGATATGGCAGAATCATGCTTGCATCCCTTCCTGAGTGCTATATTCCAGAAGATGCGATGCTGGGAAATATTGAAAGCAAAATAGAAAGATTCCTCTATTAAAAATAAAGGGCGGTTTCCCGCCCTTACGCTTCTATTGTCTGCACTTATTCAATTACAGCAAGGATATCTGCATAGTTAAGGATGAGATAGTCCTCACCGTTATCTTTGATTGCTGTACCTGCATACTTGTCATGAAGGATTTCCTGTCCGGCTTTAACCTTGATTGTCTCATCATCACCAACTGCGACAACTGTTGCAATCTGAGTCTTTTCCTGAGCTGTCTGTGGAATGAAGATGCCAGAAGCTGTCTTTTCTTCGACTTCTTTTGCCTTTACGAGAACCCTATCACCAAGTGGAATAATCTTCATGTTATCACCTCTTATAATTAATAAGCCGTGTGGCCAATATGGAATATACAAAGGGATGGTCTTACAGGCAAGAGGAAAAAATTTCTTTTCGCTCTTCACTTTTTCTACATATTTATTATCTTACGCATGAGGAAGCTCAATATGGATAATAATCTGAGTATAGTTTTATATAAAGAAGGCAATAAAAAAGCACGTTGTTTTTCATTTGAGGAAGCCTTCGAAAATTATGTAAATGCTTTTCTTCCTCGACTTCATTGCCAGAGCTATACACTTGAATTTGTCTCGTTTTATCGTTATCAGCTGGCAGTTTATCTTAAGTCAAAGCCTGTGTTTACTCTTTCCCTTCCTGAAGGGGATATGATTTCAGATCTGATAAAGGATGCATATGACAGTTTTATTGAGGCTGTGGATGCATCGCCTTTTAATATAACAGGAGAGGGGCGGGTAAACCTTCTGGAGTCTGTGAAGATTATTTTTCCGTATCAGAATGACCCGGACTCATTCTCTGATGCGCTTTGAGGGTCATAATGACCCATTCTCATCCCTTAAAACCCTTAGTGGGTCATTATGACTCAATCTGAATAAAACCTCATAAGTTCTTCAAAATATCTAATTTCTTATATTATAAATAATTATATTGATAATTGAAAAGTTGGCATGCCTCTTGCATGTATTCAGTGTAGTCCAAGATAAGGAGGATACTATGGAAGACGCAATGAGAAAAGAGATTATGGAAAGTGACGATGAGGTACTCTCTATCTATCTCAAGGAAATAAACAGAATCCCTCTTATCTCTCACGAAGAAGAGTATGAGCTGGCACTGAAGGCAAAGGCTGGAGATAAAGCAGCACGCGATCGTATTCTTCGTGCAAACCTTCGTTTTGTTGTATCGGTTGCAAAGAAGTTCCGCGGACAGGGTTTGCCTCTTTCCGATCTTATCAATGAAGGTAATATCGGGTTGATTACAGCCCTCGACAAATTCGAACCAGATAAAGGATATCACTTCATATCATATGCTGTATGGTGGATCAGACAGTCCATAATGAAGGCCATCTCTGAAAAGGGAAGAACCGTACGTCTCCCACTTAACAGGTCAAATGAGCTGATGCAGATACAGAAAGCACAGAAAGCTCTCATGCATGAAAAAGAGACAATAGAGCCGAGTTCTGAGGATATAGCAGTTGCTACAGGACTGGATGCAAAACTTGTGAATGACCTGCTTGCTATATCTGAAGATGTCATTTCATTTGACAGCCCGGTAAAGAAAGGAGAGGATTCGGATTCAACATTTGGTGATTTCATTGAGGATGAGTCTACAGGTCCGGAAGAGATGGTAATGCAAGGTTCTCTCAAGGAAGCTGTTGATTCCCTTCTTGATACACTTTCTGACAAGGAGAGGGACATAATCGAAAGACGCTTTGGTCTTAATAACAGAAAACCGATGTCCTTGAAGGAAATAGGTGAGGTATACGGTCTTACGAAAGAGAGAATAAGACAGATTGAGAAAAGGGCACTGGAGAGACTGAGAACCGTTTCAGAGGAAAGAGACTTATCAGTATTCAGCAGAGCTTGCTGAGAGCAGGGGAACACTTGAAAACGGGTGTTCCCTTATTTTTCCTGTATATGGTTTTTCAATGCCTGAAATGTCTCATCTGATATGACATGTTCAATTCTGCATGCGTCATCCTGCGCAGTTGTTGAAGATACACCTAGGGCCTCTAGGCAGCTTGTAAGCACAAGATGGCGCTCATAAATCTTCTCTGCTATTTCCTTTCCTTTTTCAAGAAGAGTAATGCTTCCCGTTTCTGGGTTTATTGAGATATAGCCATTTTCACGCAGATTTTTCATTGCTCTGCTTATTGAAGGCTTCGAAAAGCCCATTGCCTGTGCAACATCTATTGATCTGACTATCTCATTTGTTTCTGAAAGCCTCAGAATCGTTTCTAGATACATTTCCCCGGATTCGTGCATGTTCATTCTTTTATTATACCAATTACATACATGAAAGAATACAGAAAAATAATATTCTATTTGCCTTCGAGTTATTGACTGCTAACTGTGATTAGCCTAAACTAACCATGGTTAGCAGGAGCTAATCCTGCGGAGGAATATGATGCCACTATCAATGATAGAACTTGGAAAAAGCGGAAAGATTCAGAGAATTTCCGGATCCGGTGATGTTAGAAGATTTCTCGAAAATCTTGGATTTGTACCAGGAAGGGAAGTGACAGTGCTTTCTTCGCTTGGTGGGGACGTGATAGTAGGCGTACTTGGATCACGCATTGCAATCAACAGGGAAATGGCTCGTCACATATATGTGTGAGTTCCCTGAGGGAGGATATATGACATTAGGGGAAGCTCAGGTCGGAAGCAAAGTGACTGTCCTGAGAATTGAAGGCGATGGGGCTTATAAACGCCGCATCATGGATATGGGGATCACAAAAGGTACAGAGCTCTACATCCGTAAGGTTGCACCACTTGGAGATCCCGTTGAGATTACAGTTCGCGGTTATGAACTCAGTGTCAGAAAAAATGACGCTTCATGTGTTGTAGTCAAGTGATT
>CALXYN010000089.1 GCA_944392975.1 uncultured Spirochaetaceae bacterium
CCATCAAGCTGGATGTTTGTTGCAGGCATTACAGTTGGCTCATCTCCGTTGTCATATTCAACAGTAAGAGTGAACTTGTCAGGTGTCACTTCCTGTCCAGTAAGGATTACTCCTGTCTGGGTAAGGTATCCACCCTTTACCGATTTCGGCATATCGGGGAATACCGGTGTACTATCGCATCCTACAAACATAGCAAGTGCCATGATTGCGACGATGCAAGTCAAAAGAATAGATTTCTTCTTCATCGTATTCTTCTCCTCCAAAGTTTATCTGCAAATACAATAGCCCCCCCTAAGATTAATTGTCAAGCTTTTTAGCGCTTTAGGGAGGGTTATTTTTTGATTTAAAGAATATTCTTTATGTTTGCCACGAGAATCGGGTTCTCATAAATATATGTATATAATGTAGATACAAAAATTATATAACAGGATTTGGCAGATTCTGACATTTTTATCCTGAAAATCCAATCTAATACATTTATCTGACAATCTGATGAATATTTCAAAAAATGAAAGTTGAGTCTGAAAACGAAACCTCCTGCTAGAGGAGGTTGCGTCCGATTACGTCGGGGAGAAGATGAGATTCATGAAATCCATCCAACGTCAACCTTAATACAAATTCGGAAATATTGAAACCCATATTTTTACTAAATTTTCAAGCTTCACAAAAGATTCAGAAAAAATGAGCATAATCAACAGGTTTTAAGCGGATAATCACAAAACTGAATTAGTTCATTACAAAAAAATTTTGAATGGAACTGATTTGCATATGAGAAGAAATGATATCAGCTGTATTCTCTGCTTAAATCATTCGGTAATTTTCTTCAAAACTCTTTCAACCATTTGCCAATTTCTCTTACTGCTTTATGAACTAATGTTCAAACCCAGCAAACAGAAAATTCTTTCAGATAGCACTATTGTTATTTGTTCATGTAGGAAATCATCTCTGATTTTATACAATAGCTGAAACGCTGCAATTTGAATGCTTTCGCATTGCTGGCTTACCAATTATTATTTGTGAAAATTTTTCGACTCTGTGTGTCTGTACAGACATCGAAACCATAAGAAACAATTGAAATGCTACTCAATCGAATACAGCTTAGATTATTTTGCAAATCTTTATATTGGGTTTATAGAGACAGTCTTGAGAACTGTAGAAATAGTGTTAAACATATAAAGTTGTTTCTCTTCTTTGAAAGGAACTTTTTCACTTTTCCATCATTTTTCAGACACAATTTACAACAGATTGGAAAAGCTTTTACTTCTCCAATCTGGTTTACGAAAAAGACAATCAAAGAAGTCCTAAAGTCTTCAATCTATCATTTTCACCAAGATACACACCCTGACGAAGCAACTCCTTCTGCACCTTACGGATATCAACAGTATGAGTTGTAGCTCCTGTAAGTGCTGTAATAGCGGCAGCTACACCGGCTCCTTGTGCAGGCCTCATGCTATTCGTACCACAACGCATAGTAGTTTGAGGCACACTTGAAACAATCTTTCCACTACCTGCAAGTATATTCTCAATACCTTTTGGAAGTAGTATTCCATAGGAAATATCAACGGTATTAGTATACAAGAAAACTCCTGACTCCGAAGTTTCACCTCCTGTAGACCTTGCAGCTACATTACCATTGATATCATCATCAAACGGATGATCTTTCATTCCATCATCTGACCATGGCTTTGCGCTCCTAACTCCAATGACATCATCAAAATATACAGGAGTACGACTTGTAACATCCTCAATTCTCATTGTATTCTCACCTTCAATTCCACGACTGACGCGTATTCCTATATCCTGTGAAATCTGAGAAACATGAGCTTTATCAAATCCTGGCATTCTGGAATTCATATAATCAGCAACATAATAAACTGTTTTCTGGGACTCCATTTCAGCTTCTGAGATATTCTCAGGATTTAGATCCGGCAAACGCCAGAGCATTGAATTAACAGATATGTCGCCAAGATTCCTAAGCCCAATTAGACACATCATATCAAGACCAAAAACTTTTCCTCTTGTTTTTGAATACCTTCCTGCTTTTATATCATCCTGTACAAACGGAATTTCCCTTCCTCCTCGATGAGGGAAATAGAAATCTCCATATGTTTCCCAGTTAATACGAAAATCCTGGAAATCACGTATTCCATCATGGTTTTTAGGAAAACTATCCGGATGTTCTGAGAAATACCTACAAAAATCATTTCCATCTACTCCGCTCATCTTAAATGCAAGAGAGGCTGTACCATTTGTAATCCGAAGAGGGCATCCAGTCTGAGAAAGAATATCTGCTTCACCTGTACAATCGATAACTACTTTAGCAAGAATGGCTTTTCGCCCAACCTTTGTTTCAAAGAAAACACCTTTTACGGAGTTTGACTGAATTATAGGAGATGCTGCATAAACATGCAGAAGAAGATCAACGCCGGCCTCCTGAAGCATTTCAATAAGGACGACTTTCATTTTCTGCTCATCAAATACAAGCTTTGCAAATGGCTTATCCCAATCTCTGACACAACCATCAATCTTTACAAGTCGTTCAATAATCTTTTTCGGAACTCCACAAAGGAGATGCTCAGATTCTTCATTCATGTGGTTGTTTAACAAATTAGGAATTATATTGGTGGTGAGAACTCCCCCAAGACAACCATTCTTCTCGAGCAACATAACCTTTGCACCTGCTTCTGCAGCTGCAATAGCCGCAGTACAACCAGACATTCCCCCTCCGACTACAAGAACATCAACATTTCTATAAACTTCAATGTTCTTCGAAGGTTCAGTGATAAACATTTTCTCCTCCTACGAGTCAGAAATATCGAGAACACAAAGCTGTGTCCTGAATTTTCTGATAATCAATTCCATGAATTCGTTAAGCTTACTTTGCCTCAGAGACTTCTTTCATACGCTTCAGATGCTCTTCCAGACCTGTAATGTTATGAGTACGGACAGCCTCTTCAGCTTCTTCTTTATTCCTATGTTCAATGGCTGAAAGGATATTCCGGTGCTCTCCTATTGTCTGCTGCATTCGCTCCTCTGACATGGGATACAAATGATAATGTTTCTCAAATCTGTGCCATCTTTGCTGGAAATTCCCAAGACATTCCGACAAAAGAGGCATCCTAGATAGATCAACAATATAATCGTGAAATACATGATTCAATCGTGTATATTCATCTCTGTCATCCTTTCTTGCAGCAGCTTCCATTTCATCGACCATTGCCGCAATCTTGCTGATTTCTTCATCAGAAGACCTATCAATACAAGCTTTTACCGCAAGAACCTGAAGTTCACGAGAAATAGCAAAATAATCTGAAGCACTGGTGAAGTCTACTGGTGATACAACTGCTCCACAGTGTGGCACCATTTCAACAAGGCCTTCGACCTGGAGCTGAAGAAGCGCTTCTCTTACAGGAATACGACTCACTTTGTTTTCTGCAGCGACCTGATCAAGGAGTATTCTTTCTCCTGGCTTAAGTTCACAATTTTCTATTGCATTCTTCAGCTTCTCAAAAATCCACTCCTGCTTAGTCTGGAAAGTCATCTCCTCAGCTCCCATGTCTGCCTCCTACATAATACAGTTATTATACTCTTTACTGCAGGGATCTTTCATATGCCTGTTGATAAAGCCTCATATAATCCTGAAGTCCAAGATTATCAAGCTGAGTAAGATAATCATCCCAGCCCTCTTCAACTCCGCCATCAGCAATCCATGTAGCGACCGTTTGATAGACATAATTCAGAAGATCAGTCTGTATAATATTGAGCTCATCTATCTCTTCCAAAGTAAATCTGAATGGGTAATTATAAGGATATTCAGTCAGATAAGGACGGTATATGGCGCAAGCTCTTTCCTTTGCAACGTTATTTGCCCTTTCTGCAATATATTCATCAATTACCTCGTGCGGTACTATTACAGGAGACGAACCAATTGGGGCACTCCAGGGCCAATCACTAGGATTAACATCTGCAGGTCTCAAATCTGTATTGCTTGTCCATTTTCCAGGATAATCTGTACTTGGAACAAGTGCCTCAGACTGATTCCATCCTGCTTCCTTGAACATACCATATAGCATTTGAATGCTATTTTCTGGCGTATTGATATTGTCAAGCCATCTTATTGCTATCTCTGGATGCTGGCAAGCACTTGTAATAGCGAAAGCTCCATCGGACATACCGGCTTTTGCTCTCAGCCATCTCTGATCACCATTAGGTCCTTTCAAAGGTGGCATAATAACGTAATTATCCTGAATTTCTTCTGACGCCATAGAACTTTCAAGACGATAATCTGTATAGCAGCCAACATTCATCTGCCTTATCTTGTTTGTGAGAAGAGTTCTGTCCTGTGAGAAAACCTCAGGATCTATAAGCCCTTCTGAATACAATTTATGAAGATATTTGATAGCCTCTTTATATCCTTCTTGGCTAGCGGTGAAAATAAGTTCTCCATTATCCTCTATCATTACATGTGTCGGCGTTTCTGGCACACCGAAAGCAAGGAATATCCATTCAAACTCTCTTTTGACTTCCCTGTTAAGATCCGCGCTTTCCTGATACAGGAAACTGAAAGGAATCGTTCTACCATTTCCTGCCATATCATTTTCCTTGAAAGCCTTCAGCGTCTCGTAGAATTCATCCGTAGTTGAAGGAACAGGAAGACCAAGTTCATCAAGCCATGTCTTGTTTATAATGGAAACACTAAGAGAATCAAATCCCATATCCTGCATTGCAGTCAGTGCATAGATATGACCATCAGGACTTGTCACCTGTGCTCTATATGTAGGGTCAGTATCAAGAATATGCTGGATATTCGGAGCGTATTCTGCAATCAATCCCTCCAAAGGAATCAATACTCCCTGTCCACCAAGCAACTGTGCTTCATCTGCAGTAATACTTAATGGCCCCATGATACCGTCAGGAAGTTCCCCACTAGCAATTACAAGGTTCTTCTTTTCCTTCCAGGAAGCCTGAGGTGTCATATCCCATGCGATTTTGCCATTTGTAT
>CALXYN010000090.1 GCA_944392975.1 uncultured Spirochaetaceae bacterium
AACAGCCTGTTTCTCAAAGCTTTCAGCAAGCGCATAACCCGATGTCTTTTCCTCTCCAGGATAGTTCTCGATTTCATCGATATAGAGAAGCTGTCCACCGGGGGCCAGTGAATCTATCGCGAGGACGTTGTAGCCTGCACGAGAGGCATAGCTCGCAGCTGAAAGACCCGCAGGTCCGCATCCGATTACAAGAATATCACATTCCACTTTGCTTTCTCTCCATTATTTTCTTTTCCAGTGCTTCCTCGGCATCTGAGCGGCGGATGTAGACAGGGCCTTCTCCGATATCGTCAGCACCCTTCATTCTGTATTTTTCAAGTCCCAGTGCGATGAGCGCCTTTGAAAGGTTCCTGGGGGCTTCTGCATCTATGCGAAGAGGGATAGCATCATCGACTTTTGCAATTTTCTCTGCAAAGAGTAGCGCATCCGGCCCTGTGACAAGTACCGGTTCTTTTTCCTTTTTAAGGTAGGGAAGGACATCATTCTCATCGCCATCCCTGTCCGCAATAATGTATTCGCCACCTTTTTTCATTGAAAGATAGAAGCGCTTCTTTCTGGCATCGATGACTGAGAGAATGGCGTTAGGATAAAAACCTACAGCCTCTGCTGTCGCATCGAGCGTTGGAACAGAGACAAGTGGTATGGAGAGTGCTGAGGAAATTCCTTTCATTGAAGCCATTCCAATCCTCAGTCCTGTGAAGGACCCCGGTCCTTTTGAGACTATGAGAAGTTCAAGATCCTTCAGTTCCATTCCAGCTCTTTTTAGCATTGCCTCTATTTCTGGAAGCAGATCCTCTGAATGTGAAAAATGTCCATCAACAAGTCTTTCTTCATATGAAGATTCAGTCAGGAGAGCCAGAGAGAGTATCTGTGTTGATGTATCAGCTGCAAGAATATTCATGGTTTCCTCCCTCAATCGTTATTTCCCTTGACTCATCATCGTTTATCGTTATTGTCACGAAGAAAGCATCAGAGCGCATCATGTCCCCGATTTTCTCTGCCCATTCAACAAGGGTTATTCCATCAGGATAAAGGAATTCTTCCCCGCCCATTGATTCAAATTCATCCTCTCCTGAGAGTCTGTAGAGGTCAAGGTGATATAGTTTCTCGCTCCCTTCATACTCCTGTACAAGGGTGAATGTAGGAGATACGACAGCCTCTGTAATGCCGAGAGCCCTGGCAATTCCTTTTGCAAAAACTGTCTTGCCAGCCCCTAATGACCCGATAAGCGATACAGTATCTCCGCGTTTAAGGCTTTTTCCGAATCTGTATCCGATTTCCTCTGTTTCTTTCTCAGAACGGGACAGCATCATTCCTCCTCGTGATGATGGTGATGGCAGTGGCAGTCACAGTCATCTTTTTCGATTTCTGCAATCTCTGCAGCATATGCATCGTCATCCTCATCCTCTTTCTCTTGAGAATCATCGTGGACGATTTCCTCATGAATCAGTTCCCCGATTTTCTCTCCGGTTTTCTTCTCATATTCTTTGATGAGATTTTTCACAATCTCATCGTTTCCAGAAAGGAAGCGGGCCTTTTCAAGGTATTCCCGCGCTTCATCATACTGGTCATCCTGAAGATACAGATAGGAGAGGTTTGAGGCAATTGTGAGATTCTCTGGATCAAGATCAGCGGCAGTCTCAAGATATGTCTTTGCCAGTTCCCTGTCTCCGACTTCTAGCTCATCGATGGAGAGTTCGTTGTAGATATCAGCATTCCTCTCGCCAAGCTCAAGACACTTCATCTGATCTTTTCTTGCTTCTTCGAATTTGCCGGCTTTTCTCAGCGCCCATCCGCGAAGGAAGTAGCCATTCCATACATCTTTGTTGTTCTCTATGAACTTTGTTGCGGCTTTGATGGCTTTGTCCGTGTCATCGAGCATGATGAAGTCGTAGGCTTCCTTGATCTCCTCATCGTTTTCAAGTTGCACCTCGATACGGGAAAGAAGCTTTTTCATCTCCTGCTTCTTTTCTCCTTCTTCTGCAACAGCCATGTATCTGTCGAGATAATCCCTTGCTTCCTCTAGGTTTCCTGTGAATGCTTCATAAGAAGAGAGTTCTGCAAGCACTTCCGC
This sequence comes from uncultured Spirochaetaceae bacterium, assembly GCA_944392975.1. GTDB lineage: Bacteria > Spirochaetota > Spirochaetia > Sphaerochaetales > Sphaerochaetaceae > Ornithospirochaeta. Next base: position 2,075 of record CALXYN010000090.1, read on the forward strand.
ATCCTCTCCAAACCGTCTGAGTCCATCTTTGAGGGTATGCTTTGCAGAAAGGAGATACTCATCTTCCTTCTCTTCGTTGCCTTTGTCCCGGGCATCAACTGCCATATATGAATAAAGTGTTGCCAGATTGATACAGGAGGCTGACTGTGGCATCAGATGGTAGACGGCAAGAAAAAGCTCTTCAGAAAATTCATAGTCCTTCTGTTCTTCTTTGGCAATTGCCGCTTTCATCAGCTTGTCAGGAAGCGTTGGGTCTATTGTCAGCACAAAGTCCTTGTAATATGAGGCATCTTTGTGGTTTTCATCATAGGCAATGACTGTAAGCATTCCTGCCGTTATTGATTCCAGTGTGATATCCTCTGCTTTCAGCCTTGACTCTCCGGTCTTCAGCTGCACTGGCAGCATGATATTCTTATCAAGACGGAATATGTCGCTTTCGACTCTCATTCCTTCCGGTACATTGATGTATCTGATTGATCTGAGGCTTTCTTCCTTGTTCATAAATCCTCTGACAAATAAAAAGTCCTATAGAAACGGCTGCTGGTTGCTCTTGAACTAATGTTCAAGGGGGGATCTCTGTGGCCCGCTTTCTGTTCCCCTGTGGGGAGCAATGCCGCTAAGGCTATTCCGGATCCCAATTATATGGTTTGCTCCAAGAGGCTTCAGATGAGCCGTTCTATAGGTAACTCAAGTTTAACACAGTTTCACACAGGGTGGAAGAGCCGTGAATAATAGAGTATTCTTTGCTTATGGAAATGTTCATATATGGTCTTGGAGCAGGACTCGTGATAGCTGCTCTGGTTGCTTTCTATTTCTCTATGAAAATCGGAAAGCTCAATGATGAGAAAAACAAGGAAATACAGAAATACAAAAACATGCTTTCTGACAGGATGGAACTGGAAGCGGAAGGTCTGAAGAAGGTGAAGGATGAGAACGAGGAGCTGAAGAAGGTCAATGAGAATCTCCGTGTATCTCTGATGGCGCTTCGTGACAAACCTGGAAGAAAGGAGATGCAGAGACTGCAGGTACTTCAGAAGGCTGCTGACCGCCTTACCCTTAACAGTCCTGGCTTCGGTCCTGTATGGCAGGCTGCGCTTAAAGAGAGTGAGGAGGAGTTCCAGAAGGTCTATTCAGGCTTTATCCCGTTCATAAAGCGCCATATTCCACGCCCGACGGACGCAGAAGTTATTGATGTTCAGGATAATGAAGGCAATTCCTGATCGACTTCCTCAAGTTCGCCTGTAAAGAGAGCTGGAGATGAGATCACGTATCTCATCTTCTTCTCATAACCATGCTGCCTGAATGTATGACCCAGGCTTATGTATCCCTCCGCCTGCAGACGTTCTCTGCTTCCTGCTGGGAGAAACATATTCGGTGTCATATATGCTGTAGTGTTGCTTTCTCCGTTCCCATCGCGGGGGGTATCAACCTGGAGATGGACAGTGAAGAACGTAAAAGCTCCATGTACTCCGATTCGCACTGTCGTTGTTTTTGTCGCATCAAGCCGTACCCCAATATCGAAATCAAAGCCGAAATCCATATCGAATAATGTGGTTCTTGTCCCTGTTGGCGATATCTGCCTGTCGTTATAATCGAGACCGTAGGAAGCTCCTAGTCCCATATACCAGATTGCATCTTCACTGATCAGCTTTCTGAATGCAGGTCCTGCACTGCCAGAGAATCTGAATGATTTCTCGAGATTCTCCTGTATATCTTCCTCTGTATCCTGATGAAAGTCTGAGAACATCGCTATAAGACTCGAATAAGGGGCCTGAAATCCGAGTCTCATGTAGATTCCCGTCCTCATCTCCCCGCCGATGAAACCGTAACCGGTGTAATCGAGACCGACATTATCTTCCTCTTTGGAAGACAGCGAGTCTGATGAAACTGTCTCGAAGAATGTAAAGTCATACCCCGGGAAAATTGCACTGTGAAGCAGCTGGGAAAAGAGTAATAACATTGCAAGTAAGGGTAACTTTTTCATTCTGTTGTAATTATACGGCTACAGGGGGTGAATGTGGAATACCTTCAGATCTGCAGCAGTTTTCCTGCAGAATTCCTGTCTAGAAACAGCTGCCAGGAAGGGTGCGTCTTCAGAATTGCTGCTGGTATAAGAGGAGAGGGTTTTTCCGTGATTGTCCTGAAAACAGCCTCCGCTTTTACGCTATGCGGAACTGCAGACACGATGTGCTTACAGCTCATTATTCCGTGAACTGTCATGGAAATGGCTTTTTCAGGTACTTCTTCAACGCTTTCAAACCAACCTTCGCCAACCTGCTGTTCCCTGCATCTTCTATCCAGTATGACGGTTTTGTAAAACTCCATACTGTCAAAATCTGCAGGAGGGTCATTAAAGGCTATATGTCCATTCTCTCCGATACCGATGACTCCTACATCTATTTCTCTTTCTTTGAGTAAAGCTGAAAGCTTTGGAATCGAAGCTTCCCCTTCCACAAAATAAGCTGCCTTGAGATTTACGCGTGATGTGAATCTTTCTCTGAGATACTTTCGAAAACTTGCAGGATGTTCTTCGCTGATGCCTTCATATTCGTCGAGGTGGAACATCTCAACATATTGCCAGCTGACATCTTCTTTTATGAGGTTATCCAGTGTCTCGAACTGGCTCATGCCTGTTGAAAGTACAATGCGGGCATCTCCCTTTTCCTCAATTGTCTTGTTTATCAAGGTGGCAATTGCCTTTGCCGCTGCCTTCCCAAGGTCTTCTGCATTTTCAGAAATCCTGATATTGATCATCCGTTCTTCTCCTCAAGCTCTATCCATCGCTCAGTCTTCTCATCTAGAAG
>CALXYN010000091.1 GCA_944392975.1 uncultured Spirochaetaceae bacterium
ATGCGGCGATGTCGGCTATGGAAAGACTGAGATTGCATTCCGTGCCGCCTTCAAGGCCGTGATGAGCGGCCGTCAGGTTGCATTCCTTGCCCCGACTGTCATTCTTGCAGAGCAGCATTACAATAATTTTAAGCGCCGTCTTGGCTCATTTCCTGTGAATGTAGGGCTTCTTTCCCGTTTCGTGCAAGGCAAGGAGCAGAAAAAGACTTTGCAGGGGGTTGAGAATGGCACAGTGGATATTCTTTTCGGAACTCATAAGATTCTGCAGAAAACAGTTAAGTTCAATAAGCTCGGACTACTGATCATTGATGAGGAACAACGTTTCGGAGTCAAGGACAAGGAGAGAATAAAGCAGATGAAGACTAATGTTGATTCCCTCACACTCTCCGCAACACCTATTCCAAGGACTCTATACATGTCGCTTCTCAAGGTCCGAGATATGTCGCTTCTTACAACGGCTCCTAGGGAAAGACAGCCAATTGAGACCGTTATTGAGGAATTCTCCATGAAAACGGTGACCGAAGCTCTGAAAAGAGAGCTGGAGAGAGGAGGGCAGGTATTCTACCTCCATAACCGTATCGATGATCTGGAAGATATCTGTCAGATGATCAGGGCAGAGGTTCCATATGCGATAGTCGAATATGCTCATGGACAGATGGAAGCTGGAGAGCTTGAGGATATAATGCACCGCTTTGTTTATGAAGGCATACAGGTGCTTGTATCTACGACCATCATTGAGAATGGCATCGATATACCGAACGTGAATACAATCATCATCGATCAGGCTGACAGATTCGGTCTTGCACAGCTTTATCAGCTGAGAGGTCGGGTTGGACGTTCTGACAAGCAGGCTTACTGCTACCTCCTGTACAAAGATCGTTCCTCGCTTAATGATGATGCAATAAGGCGACTTCGTGTTCTCTCTGAAAACACTGCACTCGGCTCGGGTTTCAAGGTAGCCATGAAGGATATGGAGATACGGGGTGCTGGAAATATCCTAGGGCGTGAGCAATCAGGGCATCTTGAGGCTGTTGGTCTTGATATGTACATGAGACTTCTTGAACAGGAAATCGGATATCTGACATCTACGGACAAAGAGGAAGAGAAGGATGTCCTTCTTGAACTTGACTATACTGGATTCATCCCGGATTCCTATATACCCGATCCTCCTTCCAAGTTTGAGGCCTATAAGAAGATTGCTTCCATTCAGACAGATGGACAGCTGGAAGGACTTCGAGCAGAGCTTGAGAATCGTTATGGACAGCTTCCCGAAGAAGTTGATAATCTTTTCTGCATTGCTGAGATTAAGATAATCTGCCGGCGTCTATCCATTGTACACCTGTCGGAAAACAGGGGTTCTGTAGATATTGAATTCGGAAAGCTTTCTGCAATCAATCCGGATAAAGTTATTTCTCTGCTTAGGCTTTCAGATGGCAAAGTCCAGATGGATAGCAGGAACATGACGCATATGAGGATGCAGACTGGTGCTGTATCGCTGAAAGATAAAGCTCTGTTCATTCTTGAACAGCTGAGGAGATTGGTCTGATGACTGATGATGAATTATTTGAGAAGATAAACAAGATAGAGATAAGGGAAAGCAAGGAGCGCACAGTTAAAAGCTATGTACTCCGCAATAATGTGATCTCTCCAAAAGCAGAGAGAATCCTTAAGTCATACATGGGTGAATACGGCCTGTTTTTTGATGATGGATATCTGGATTACTCAAAGGTGTTCGGTAACGACAATCCTGTAATAATTGAAATAGGATTCGGAATGGGGGATACGACTGCAGAAGTCGCGATGAGACGACCTGAATTCAATTACATCGGCATCGAGGTATTTTTACAGGGCTTTGTCAATCTTCTCAGCATTCTGGGAGACAGGCACATAGAGAATGTGCGTATCATGCGTTTCAATGCTGTCGACGTTCTCAATCACATGATTGCAGATGGATCAGTTGCCGGTTTCCATGTTTTCTTCCCCGATCCATGGCAGAAGAAAAGACATCACAAAAGACGTCTGATGAATCCTGATTTCCTTCATCTTCTCGCCACAAAACTCAAGAAGGGCGGGTACGTCTATATGGTTACTGACTGGGAGGAATATGCAGAGGAAGTATTGGAGCTTTCATCGTCTGAGACGCTTTTGAACAATCCTTTCGGAGGCTTTGCACCCCCCGTTACATGGCGTCCGATTACCAAGTTCGAACAGAAGGGAATGGAGAGTGAACATCCGATAAATGAGCTGTGGTTTGAAAGAATATAGGAAAAGAATAGTGAATTAATCCGATTCTTGCACCAATTTTAAGCAAAATAGCTGAGATTGCGTAAAATAGCGAGAATGTTACAGATTCTGTTTGTTTTTTTCTTGTGTTCCCTCTTTTTGTGGTGTACAGTCTCATTAAGCATAGCTGTTGGGGATGGGGCAACTGCTTCGTAAATGCTAGCTCCGTCCAGTGGAAAATAGCCTGCTGGATGGTACAATGAAAAAAGATGGGGCAGCTCACACTGCCCCTGATTTTTTTAAGCTTCAGCTTGTTCTTTTGCTTTCTTCGATTCAGCAATCACATCTTCTGCAAGCTTCCCGTGAAGCTCTTCGTAGTGATCGAATTCGATTTCGAAAGAACCTGTTCCAGAAGTCATTGACTTGAGTTCAATTGCGTAATTTCTCAGTTCAGCCATCGGAACTTCGGCTTTTACAGATACGACATGTCCTTTTTCTTCCTGTCCAAGAACACGGCCACGCTTTGACGAGAGGTCCGAAAGAATTGAACCGAGATATTCGTTCTCAACGAATACTTCCAGCTTCATGAACGGTTCAAGAAGTACACAGCCAGCTTTTCCGAGTGCTACCTGCATAGCACCTTTTGCTGCCATCTTGAAAGCCATTTCAGAAGAATCAACAGGATGTTCCTTGCCATCAACAAGCGTAACTGCAATGTCTACAAGAGGGTAGCCTGCAAGATAGCCTTCTTCCATTGCCTCATGGATGCCTTTCTCGATTCCCGGTACATAGCCCTTGGATACGTTACCACCTTTGACTGCGTTTTCAAATGTGTAATATGCACCGCGTTCAGATGGCTTTATATCAATGACAACACGACCGAACTGTCCATGACCTCCAGTCTGTTTCTTGTGTGTATACTCGGAAAGACCAGAGTCCTTTGTGATTGTCTCCCTGTATGCAATCTTAGGAATGCGTGTGTTGATCTTGATCTTCTGCTTTTCCTGTACCTTATCAAGAATCATTCCGATATGAAGTTCGCCCATGCCTCCGATGATGGATTCCTTCGTCTCGTTGTTGTAACTCATCTGGAATGTAAGGTCCTCTTCTGCGATACGGTGAAGTGCATCGTTCATCTTGTCTTCGCTCTTCTTGTCATCCGCAGAAATAGCAAGCTGATATACTGGCTGTGGCATCTTCAGTGGTCTGAAGCGTCTCTTGTATTCCGGTCCCGCAACGAATGTAGCATTTGTGTATGCTATATCGCACTTGGTGATAATACCGATGTCTCCGGCTCCAAGCGAATCCGTCTCAATAAGCTTCTTTCCGATTGCACGGTAAAGCTTGCCAGGTTTGACCTTCTTTCCAATTTCGTTATTGTAAATATCCGTATCAGGGGTAAGTTCTCCGGTGACAATCTTGATGAAGCTCATCTTTCCAGAGAACTGATCGATTGTCGTCTTGAAACAATAAGCTGAGAATGCCTTCTCTGGATCAATCTCGATTGTTGTCTCTTCTCCCTCATGCCCGATGATATATTCCTGGATTCCAAGTGGCCATGGGAAGTTGTTCTTGATGAAGTTTAGAAGCGAGGTGATACCTGCGCCCTTATCAGTTGCACCGCAGAATACAGGTACAACTCTGTTAGTTCTCATACCGACAGCAAGTCCATGCCTGATGTCATCTGGCTCAAGTGTACCTTCTGCGAAATACTTCTCGATGAGTTCATCAGTTCCTTCAGCTGCGTTCTCGATAAGTCTTGATCTGAAATCCTCAACGACTGCTGCATATTTTTCAGGAATCGGCATCGGGGTTTCCTTTCCGCCTTCGTTGAACTTATATGCCTGATTTTCAATAAGGTTGATGACTCCGCTGAATTCCTCAGCTTCTCCCAGTGCCATTACGACAGGAACGAAGTGAGCACCGAATTCCTCTACAAGCGAATCTATAGTATGCCTGAAGCTTGCTCTTTCCTTATCCATTTTATTGATAAAGACAGCTCTAGGCTTATTTCTCTCGTCCAGTCTTCTCCAGAGCTTGATGGTTTCTATCTGTGCACCTTCTCTGCCATCTACGAGCATGAGTGCTGCTTCTGTTGCTCTGAAAGAGGAGATAGCCTCTCCGATGAAGTCGCCAGTACCCGGTGTGTCGAGTACGTTAATCTGTTTTCCGTCCCACTGGAATGAAGCCAATGTAGAATGGACGGACATCTTTCTCTGAATTTCCTCATCAGTGTAATCACTGACTGTTTTTCCGCTATCTACAGTTTCTGCGCGGGAAAGAACGCCTGCATAGTAAAGCATCTGCTCTATGAGGTTCGTCTTTCCCGTACCGTTATGGCCGATGATTGCCACATTCCTGATATCTTTGGTATTGACGCTCATCTAATCCTCCTTTTGAATTATTCAAGCTATTAGAAAAATGTTAAAAGACCATAACACAGAAGTAAAGGAAAATCGTCATATTTCCATAATTCATAAGTCCGAATAGATTCGATAGAATTTGCCAGCTAAAG
>CALXYN010000092.1 GCA_944392975.1 uncultured Spirochaetaceae bacterium
TCGTCGGACCTACGGACTCAGCATTGACAAGGCTTGTGCCCTTAAGTCCCATGAAAGGCATCAGTGCGACAAAGAGAACAACGATTCCCATTCCCCCTAACCAGTTAGTCATCCCACGCCAGAAGAGAACTGATTTGAGCTTATCCTCAATTGATGAAAGAGCAGTTGCTCCTGTTGTCGTAAAACCTGACATTATCTCAAAATAACAGCTTAGATATGTATCAAACGTTCCTGTAAGATACAAAGGAAGAGCACCAAAAGCAGTTGCAACAACCCACACCAGCGTAACAAGCAGGTAACTATCGCGAGCCTTTATCGTAATTTTTTCCTTCCTTGTAGCAATAAGCACGGAAAGCGCAAAAACAATGATTGCAGCTTCTGTTATCAGGAAGGCCCTTACTCCATCCTCCTCTCCATAGCCAAAGGCAAGAGAGAGAGGAACAAGCATACATACACCGACTAAAAGCTGAATGAGTGCCAGAAATCTCAGTACCGACTTTACATGCATTAGAGGAAAAGCTCCTTGAGATAACTACTGTCATCATGACAGATAGAAAGAATAAGGCGATCACCTTCCACAAAGGTATACTCACCATCCGGGATTAAAGCCCTGCCATCTTCCTTTCTGACTCCTGCAATAACAATACGGCTCTTGAAATACGTTTCCTTGAGCTTCTTCCCGATAAAAGGAAAATCCTTCTGAATGACATATTCATATACTTCAAGTTCTCCACCAAAGAGTGTATGCATTGCAGAAATTCCATCACCACGGAGATAGCGAATAAGAGAATCGACGGTGACTTCTGTTATTGAAAGTGCGACATCAACACCGAAGGAAATCGCAAACTGACTGTAGTTTGTATTTGATTTCACAAGTGCAATGCTCTTTTTGACACCGATTTTCTTAGCATATCCGGAAGTTACGATATTCAATTCATCATTATCTGTAAGACTTATGAAGAGATCTGCTGTAAAAAGCTCCTCATCTTCCCAGATGCTCTCATCAGTAATAGGTGCATTAAGTACGGTTATCTCAGGGAAAAGAGCAGCAAATTCTTTTGCAGCATTCTCATCCTTTTCCACGAGCCTGATACGTTTACGATCCTTTGAAGGTATGGAATACAGAAGGAACCTTGTTATTCTCGTAGCTCCAAGAATGACAATATTGTCAGGTTCCTGATATACCTCACGGCGAGGAGCGCCACTCAGCTCAGTATATGCATTATCGCTATCGGTAATGATGACAAGAACATCGCCTGTACGTATTTCTGTATCGCCTGTCGGTATATGAACCTTACCACGTCTGTAGACAGCAGCTACGACAAAACCATCTGAAATACGTTTTCTGATTTCAGCAACTCTATCTCCCCGCTTTATTCCACCCTGTCCTTCGGAAACTGTGAAAATCATGAAATCCGTGCCAGGGAATATGAGTGTGTCACGATAAAGGCCATAATGAATGGTATCAAGAATCCGCGCCGCACATTCCTGATCTGGGTTGATGATATGAGTAATTCCAAGAATACGAGTAGGAATTCCTTCAGACCCTATATATCCAGAACTTCTTATAGCAGCAATAGTGTTTACTACATTGGGAAATTCTGTAGCGACAATACCGCAGGCAACGATATTGACTTCATCTGAATCCGTAACAGCGATTACGGTATCAGCCTTATCAGCTCCTGCTTCCTTGAGCTTAGAAAGATCAGTACCGGAACCACAAACAGCAAGGCAATCAACCTTGGCTTCTGCTTCACGGCATTTGGAAACTGAACGATCGATGAAAATTACGGAAGATTTCTCTGCAGCAAGGTGGCGTCCGATTCTGATTCCTCTGCGCCCTGCCCCGATAATCAGTACATTCATAAATTATTCCGAGAAAATAGTAATTTGCCCGCCTCAAACTGAAGCGGGCAATATGGATTAATATCCGAATAGTGGTATCTGGAAGATGTACGGCACATATGTGAAGACAATAAGCATAACAAGCATAACCGCAAAGAGCGGAAGCATCTTCTTTGCCGTAGCTTCAAGAGAAGTCTTTCCAACTGCACAGCCAACGAAGAGAGCAGAGCCTACAGGAGGAGTACAAAGTCCGATGGCGAGGTTGAAGATAATGATAATACCGAAATGAACATCCGTCATACCAAGAGATGAGACAACCGGAAGAAGAATCGGTGTCATGATCATGATAAGCGGAGCCATATCCATAAAGCATCCAAGAATAAGCAGAAGAATATTGATGATAAGGAAAATCACATATGGATTATCAGAGAATCCGATAAGTGCATTTGTGATAGCTGCAGGTATTCTGAGCCTTGTCATCATATATGCAAATGCCTTTGCTGTTCCGATAAGAGTGAGAACAACAGCAAGTGTCTTAAGAGAATTCTTAAGAATATTGCCGAAGTTCCTGATCTTATCAGCGCGGAAGATGAAGTAAGTAAGGATGAATGTATAGAAACATGCTACAGCAGAGCTTTCTGTTGCTGTGAATACACCAGCACCCGTTCCAACCAGAATAATGACGAGTGTCATCATAGGAAGGATAGCACTGAGAAGAACCCTCATGCAGTTTCCAAGTTCAAGTTTGCCAAAGCGGATCCAGCCTTCACCTTCTGGAAGCTTGCCGCTGTGACCTTCTGTCTTAGCAATACTAATCCATCTGACACGGTCATTCTTGAACATCTTATCTCCCTTCGGGAAGTTATGCTTCTTTCCAAGAAGGAGACACATAAGCATGAAGCCAAGACCAAGACAGATTCCAGGAGCGAAGCCTGCATAGAAGAGCTGTCCAATTGAGACGCCAGTACCAGCTGCAAGAGCGTAGATGACCATGTTGTGTGATGGTGGAATAAGAACACCCTGACAAGCTGTAGTAACTGTAAGACCTACTGTGAACTCCCTGTCGTAACCCTGCTTGACCATCATTGGAATAACAACAGAACCAAGAGAGGAAACATCAGCAACAGCAGAACCAGAGATTCCACCGAAGAACATTGAGTCGATACAGTTAACATATGCAAGACCACCACGGAAACGTCCGACAGCGAGGTTTGCAAGATCGACAATCTTATCAGAAATCTGACCGGCTGCCATGATCTCACCCATTACTATGAAGAATGGGATGGCAAGCATTGTGAAGTTATTAACTCCATCGAGCATCATTCTGACCATTGTTGTCGGATTTGTTCCAGGAACAAACAATGTCGAAGCGATTGCTGCGATGAACATAGAGAACGTTACAGGTACCTTGAATGCCATCAGAAGGAAGAAACCTCCAATGAGCACGATGATTGCAATAGTTGTACTTGCCATCAGTTGTTTCCTCCATTCTTAGCAGCCTCTGCAGCCTGCTGTTTTACCATCTCTTCGTAGTCAACCTCAGCTTCACTGTAAAGAAGATCATCTGGGTTAAGAACTCTGAAAAGGAAGAGAATTGAATCAAAAACCATGATCACACCAGAAACAGGAACAGCAATATACTGAACCCATGTTGGAAGACCTGTCATCGGGAGAGTGCCCGGGAGCCCCATGAGACGGAGCATATAGCTTCCACCGAAGTAAAAGAAGAAAGCACCGCAGAAGAGCGTAGATACATCTGGAAGCACATCCATAAACTTACGCATCTTTCCGCCCTTTGGAAACCTGTTATAAAGCATTGTGACGGAAATATGCATATGGTCTCTTACACCGATAGCACATGCGAGGAATGTGAAACATGTAACAAGAAGTCTTGCAACTTCATCGACAGCACCAATTCCTGTGTTGAAACAATAACGTAGGACTACGTTAAAGAAAACGATACAAAGCATCACGATAAGAGCAATCTGAGAAATAGTCAGAATGACCTTATGAAACCAGTGATTGACAAGCACCACGTAAGCCTTTGCAGGAACTTTGCCGCTGTACTCTGATTTGTCAATCGCGAGCTTGTTTTTCAGGGCCCATTCCCTGAATTTCGAATCGGACATGGTCCGCCTCCCTATCTAAAACGGGGAGCCAACGCTCCCCGCTGAGCATTAAAGTATCAATCAAAGTCCAGTATTCTGGATCTGCTCGATAACATCCTCATAGCCTGCACCATACTTTGCATAGAGAGGCTGCATTCTTTCCTGGAAAGCTGCAATCTGTTCCGGTGTAAGTTCTGCAACTACAACACCTTCTGCAGTTACCTTCTCTTCAGAGCTCTGCTCACGAAGTGCCCACTGCTCAATCTCATAAGCCTGTGTTTCCTTTGCACACTCTTTGATGATCTCAACATCTGCTGGATCAAGAGTATCAAGAACAGCCTTAGAAGCAAGAAGAATCTCAGGAACTCTTGTGTGTCCGTCGAGTACGAAGTATGGAGCTACCTGATAGTCACCCATTGACTCATATGTAGGCCAGTTGTTCTCTGCACCATCGATTGTTCCCTGCTGGATAGCAG
>CALXYN010000093.1 GCA_944392975.1 uncultured Spirochaetaceae bacterium
ATTCTGTTTCTCCTGGCCGCAATCTCAAGAAGAATCTGACCACCTAGCGATAGACCTCCGATGGCAAGCACTGAACCACCGCAGCAAGTATCAATGAAATCTATAATCTCCAGGGCTGTTGATTTTATGGAAGTGAAAGACCTGTCGCTGCCTCCGTGTCCATCAAGAATAGGTAATATAACATGGAACCTATTAGCAAGAAGCTCTGCTTCCCTCCTGTAATTCCACCAGGAGAGACCTGCTCCATGCAGGAGTATTATCGTATCATCATCTTTTTTTCCATACTCTATGAATTTCATTATTCTACATCAAAACTCAATCCTTCTTACTTTGTTGATAAACTTGGTTTTAAGAAAAACGATATTTCCCTTTACAGTATCCTTCAATCAAACTAATTATTCCAGACTCTTTCAATTTGGTTATGAGTCCACCTGCTGCTGTTTGCGATTTCCCTGTCAATGAAGCAACATCCGGCCGTCCGAAAAGACCTTCCTATCCAAACTCACGAAACAGCCTCAACGCTTTGCTTTTTTTGTTTGCTTTCATACTATTGATTGCATAATCGCAAGCTTTTCAATAGATTTACCATAATTCAGATTCTTAAGAACAACAGAAAACTGGGAAGAATCAGAAAAAAACTCCGGCTTCAATTCTGCACTGTAATTCGGCTCAGTCTCATAGTTTTCTATGATCTTCTTGATACCGCGCCTCTGTCGCTCCATATAATAAGTGTGACCTATAGCCACATCAGTAAATTCAGCGAGCCTGCCTAAGAATGGACAACACACAAAAGTGGGGCTGTGTATGCACGCTATAATATCGATGTAATTAATCAGGTCACAATGTAATGCATTCATGGCTTAAGGAGATTCATTACAAGTGTAACCATAATATCCTTCTCATCTGGCCTTGATTCAGCAATCATAAGCGTGATTGCAACCAATGCTCCATTTGAGAGAACCTTTTTCCCGGATGGGTTAAAAAGCAATCCATTTTTCTGCAGGAATGCAAGGAAGAGAGTTGCCCCTATACGCTTGCAGCCATCATTGAATGGATGGTCTTTCACAAGGAAGTATAGAAGCGTTGCCGCCTTCTCCTCTACTGTTGGATATACATCCTCTCCGAACATAGCCTGATAGACTGAACCAAGAATCCCATCCAATGCCCCTTCTGTCTTCTCAGTGCCGAAGACATCAGAAGAAAGTCCGAACTTCATTGAATTGATGATCTCTTTGCATTCCTCATAAGAAAGCTGTACATACTCCTTATTGCCTTTCGGTCTGACAAGACACTGATGATCATAGTCATCAAGAAGGTCGAGAGCTTCCGTATATCGATTGATGACATCCATCAGATCTTTTTCATCAGTCTCAGTAAGATGTGCAATCATCCTTGTCTGCAGTTCTATTGTCTTTCCCTGTGCCTCAAGCAATCTTCTGTTCTCAGCATAACCTCGAAGAAGATAATCATTGAGGACAGAAGTTGCCCACTTACGAAAAGCAACACCCCGCTTCGACTTTACCCTGTATCCTACAGAAATGATCAGGTCGAGATTGTAGTAATCAACATGATATGTCTTACCATCAGAGGCAGTAGTTGCATAATTTGCAACAACTGCTCCCCTATCAAGTTCTCCTTCAGAAAAAATATTCTTTATATGCCTAGAGACTGTCGATTTGTCCTTTTCAAAGAGAAATGCTATCTGATCAAGAGTAAGCCAGACTGTATTCTCAGAAGCAGATACCCGGACATCCAGCTCAAATGATCCATCATGGAACATCACCAATGTATTGTTATCAACGTTCATGATTCTCTCCTTCTCCTGGCTAATTTAACAACGAAAGCCTTCATTATTATAGGTTCTTTACCATATCTCCTTAAAACATGAAATCCTCTGGATAATATAGATACATTGCATCTGGATTGCTGATAAGCATTCCGTTATATATTGCAAAAATTGTTCTGAAAGCAATACAAGAATTGATGTTATTGAGGATATCTGCTGTGATTATATCGCTGGATACGATTGATGACGAAAGAATGATATGAACATTCGGTCTCAGTTACTTCAGACGCCTCAGGAACTTCTGGGGTCAAAAGACCAAAGATATTCCACTCTTATTCGTTTTCTTATCACATTTTCATCTGACTAGTAAGATTCATTACTATAGATACTCGCAATCTTGGTAATCGAGCTTGTTTTTTTATAAAGCCAATGACCCAAGTTGTAGTATCTCTCTTCTAATATACTGAATCAGCAATGTTTCACAAAAATTACCCAAGGAATAATAATGCTTCGGTCTAATGGTTCTCGTCGGTTTTATTTCTATTCCATGAGCAGAAGAATTCCTAATATTTTTCAACATTACTGCAACTTCCTCATCATCAAAGCATTGCATATCATAATAGAAATCTGTCAAAAGAATATAACAAGATATTTATGCGTAATTCTGCATTTTTGTCCAATAAACTGATAATGAGTACAATTGAATTCCATTAAGACAGTTTGCGAATCGGGCAATGAAACGCGTCAGAGATAGCCTTTCTGAACTTGATTGAGTACAACGACCCAGTGCAGCCAGTCGGCAGAATAAATCATTCCTTTTACGGGTGTATATCAGCTAACTTGTGCAAATAATAAAGCCGCAATAAAACAAGTACTGACTTTTAAAACCTGCTCAATTGGGGCTTATTCCTACTCAATAATTTCATTGTCTCACACGGTATCTACAGTGTCCCCCAGTCTCAAATAACCGCTATATATCTCACCAGTCTCTGACGTTTCAGGAATTTCTGAGGTCAAATCTGAGTCGGCATTAAGCTTCACCCTTATCGGGGAGGCGAGTAGGCACGAGAGTGTATCCTATTGTATTAAGTATTTTGCATACGGTAGCAAAGGATGGATTTCCGTTTGGAGAGAGTACCTTATAAAGTCCTTCGCTGGAAATCCCCGCTTTCCTTTGCTGTCTTTGTTATACCTTTTGCTCTTGCTACTGTATCTATCGCTTTAATGAGAGCAGAAGGATCATTCTCTTTTGCTACCTCATCAAGATAAAGAGTCTGAAGCTCATCAGTATCAAGATATTCAGCTACATCAAATTTAGTCAGTTTCTCCATCTTCATACTCCTTAGCAAGTTTCTTTGCTGTCTTTATATCATAACTCTGTGTCTTTTTATCTCCACCGACCAGGAGAATGATAATCTCTGAACTGCGAAACACACGCGGTATCCCTTTCCTACATTAATCCGAAGCTCAAAAACCTTATCACTAACGAATTTCGAATCCCCGAAATTTCCCTGTTCAAGTCTTTCAATCCTGCGTGCTATGGCAACCTTAGCCAGTTTATCCTTCAACTTCTTAAGCCACTTTGTAAACTACTCAGTTGTAAGACTTCTTTCATGAATAAAGTGTAATCTCAGTTCACAGTCGATTAACATATCCCATACCTTTCCCCTTGCCTGTTCATTCGCAAAGTAAATGCAACAAAAAGTAGAGAAGTGCATTTAGCTTGAGAAAAAGGCCAAATAGTCTAACCTGAAAATTAAGCTTCTATAGCGAAGAAGAAGATATGGCAGAAAGACATTAAACACAGCTTTCGCTTGGAAAAACGAAATCCTAAAATCAGAATAATATAAGAATTAGTTATTTCATATTATCAGAAATAAATATTGGACAAGACTACTGAAAATCCGATTCAATAAGCTATAAAGGCGTGAAAGAACAATGAAAAATATTGATGCATGCAATACTGAAGAAAATGAAGTCAAGGGATATCTTCTGAGGCTCAGATAGGGAAATAGAGTTGAAAGAAAATCATCAGACCATATGCTTATGCATTACCTCTCACAGAGGGCACTGAGGATAACAGCTAGTCTTAATAATTCTTATCATAATCAAGAAGAAATCCGGGTGATTATCTCTGAGATAACAGGAAGGGAAATAGATTTTTCATTTTCGATGTTTCCCTCGTTCTATACTGATTGCGGAATGAACATCTTTATCGGGAAAAACGTTTTCATCAATTCAGGATGTCACTTCCAGGATCAAGGTGGGATCTATATCGGAGATGGATCTCTTATAGGTTCACAAGTTGTGATTGCAACAATAAACCATGACCTTAGACCAGAGCACAGAGGAGACAACATCCCCTCTTCTGTCCATATTGGAAGAAACGTCTGGATCGGATCACATGCAACAATCCTTCCTGGTATCAGCATAGGAGACAATGCTGTCGTAGCGGCTGGAGCTGTCGTCACTAAGGATGTTGATGCAAATACAGTGAACTGCTCCAACCTTCGCTAACGCTTAGAGAATGGAGCTTCCGGGCTCTTTCCCTTCTCAGGGCGTTTCGCAGAATGCTTCCATATCTCATACGAGGTATCAAAGTCT
>CALXYN010000094.1 GCA_944392975.1 uncultured Spirochaetaceae bacterium
GATCTCGATTTCCTTCCTCCTGCACAGCTCCCTCAGTATCTTGCCTATCTCCGTCCTCAGCCGGCCGTAGATTACCTTCCGCCTGTATATGGTATTTGAAGTTCCATTTCGTATGAGCTAGACTCTCACTATCCATTCCCATTCTCCTTATCTTCGGTGCTTCCTGGAAGTCGCACCTTTGATAGTAGAATGGGCTTTTATTTATGTATAGCTAAAAGCTTTCCCGAACCTCCGCACCATGTGGAGGTTTTCGCTGCACAATAAAAAATCTGATGGTCTCCCATCAGATTTCAAGAAAAGAATCAGTCAAGTATTGAATGGAGGATTTTCCTCACCTCTTCATCCTTGTAAACCTCATCAACTTCATCATGCGAAAGTCCGATGAATTCATGGCAGGTATAGTGAATCCACCTTGAATCCTCTGGTTTTTCAAGCACATGCTTGCGGCACCAGTAATCTGGCTGAATCGGGAGAGGTTCCTCATTCTTATAAAGAGGTACTTTATAGTCATATACCGCGACCTTGATATCCTCACGGGGAATACCTGCATTCATCACAGTATTGACGAGTGCGTTGACTGTCATACCGGTATCGAAAATATCATCAACAATAAGTATTTTCTGCCCTTTCTTCAGATTCTTAGGAGACCATGTCCATCCGTCGATATCCACGTGAGAAGAATGCTCTTTAACAGCCCCGTAGGAACGGGCTACAACAGCAGCATAGAAAACAGGAGTCTTTCCTTCCTTCATGGCCATCAGCTTATAGTACTCACTCATTACATTTGCCATATAAGCTCCGCCACGAAGAGAATCATAAATCACATCAGGAACGAAATGGTCTACAGTGTGCATCTTGTACACAAGCTTCAGAGCCGCATCCCTAATCATGTCGCATGTGATGAATTCCTTGCCCATACTTCCTCCTATCAGAGCTGAGTGAGAATCTCAAGTCCGTTCTCTGTAATTGCCACTGTATGTTCCCAATGGCAAGCTGGTTTTCCATCGAGTGTTTTCACACCCCAACCGTCTTTTTCCGTTCGTACACGATATGTACCCATATTGATCATAGGTTCGATTGCAATGACCATGCCCTCTCTGAGACGGGGATTAGGATTTGCAAGAGAGACGTAATTCGGGACCTCTGGATCCTCATGAATGGAGAACCCTACTCCATGACCACAATAATCGCGAACAACACCGTATCCAAACTTTCTTGCATAACCGGAGACAGCTGCCCCGATATCCTGGATTCTTGCATGTGGCTGGGAAGCAGCCTCAATGCCTAGATAAAGGCATTTGTTTGTAACAACATTGAGCTGGTGAACTTCCTCAGAAACCTTACCGATTTCATAAGTGTGGGTTGAATCACTGACATATCCATCCTTTTCAAGACAGATATCCACACTTACGATATCACCTTCCTTAAGGATAATGTTTTTGTTTGGGATACCATGGATGACAGTATCATTTACGGAAACACATGTCACATTCGGATACCCCATATATCCCTTACAAGGTCCTGAAGCATGATGCCTTTTCATGAAATCATGGCAGAGAGAATCCACGTCAAGGGTACTCATCCCTGCCTGAATCTGTGGACCGACTTCTTCAAAAAGCTCTGCGAGAAGCTTGCAACTCTTTCTGATACCTTCAATATCGCGATCACTTTTAAGCTCTATCATTTCTTATCCATGTCCTTTCTTGCTGAATCCAGGATTCCATTGATGAACTTGAATGAGACATCATTGGAAAGCTCCTGAGAAAGCTTGACAGCTTCATCAATAACGATTGCAGGATGGACATCACGGGAAATTACCATCTGATAAAAAGCAACGCGAAGGATGTTCCTGTCAACGGCGTCAATTTTCTCAATTGGCCTGTTAAGCGAATAGCGGGAAATGAGCTCATCAATTTCCTTTCGGTTCTCAAGTGTGCCGAAAACAAGGAAACGGATAAAGATTCTATCCTCCTCATCAAGAGCTGCAACTTCCTCTTCATTCATTCCCTGGAATGGATCAATCTCCTCTGCAGGAGAATCAAGAAGACCACGGAAATCAAGAGCATAAAGCGTTTCAACTGCTATGCTCCTATCATGATGACGTGCTTTATTCTGCATATCACTCCTCGTAGAAAATACGAATCTGGGCTTCGCTTCTGAGCTCTGTGAGAATTTCCTGAATTGCAGTATTGAGGGCAACCTGCTGGTTCCTCATATAAAGAAGCTGGGTAATATACTCACGGACTGTAGTAGTATCTTCAGGTGAAACTGTATCGCTAAGAGAGAGAATCTTGCCAGCATTATGTACAGATACCTTCACGATATGATAACCAGTATTGGATTCGAGCACATCCGAGACATCACCAGGGCCCATTGAAAGAACCTGATCGCAGAAAGCATCTCCCCAACCCTGACGGGCAACAGTGTTATCTGCTGTAAGCCAGCCGATTTCACCACCAATATTCTTTGAACCATCATCCTGGCTATACTCAGACACAGCTTTTTCAAATGTGATGTTGCCATTGTGGATATCTGCTGCAACAGTTTCTAGAAGAGCCTTTGCCTCAGCATTGTCCGCTTCGTTCTCTGTTTTTGGAATATAGATATGTGCAAGTCTTACATTCTCTGCCTGGAAGAACATCTGCTGATTCTGTCTGTAAAATGATGCAATTTCAGAATCTGAAGGCATTGGGATATTCTGCAGCTCTGCACCCTTTTTAAGCATCACATACTGATTTACGATGTACTGCTCCTTAAGTGCCTGCTTATACGCATCAACTGAACCGAATTGTCTGTTGACCTCGGCCTCAAACTCCGCATCACTTACCGTGCGTCCTGCCTGAGCGGCAGCATTCGCTTTAGCCTGGGCATAGAGCTGATCAATCTGTCTGTCCGTTATTGTAATGCCATCTCTTTCAGCGCCCTGAAGAAAAACTTCATTGTTTATAAGAGTATCGAGAGCATCTGCCTTCGTCACTCCCTGTGCGCCCATCGCAACATAACGATTGTATTCATCATCGAGTTCTGACATGGAAATCATCTGATTGCGAATCAGATTCACAGTCGCAGCCGGACTGGAAATAGTAGCAGCACCAAGGCCTGCAACCATAACCAACAACAAAACAGAAATAAGGAATATGTTCTTTCTCATCAGTAGTTCCTCTCCACACTGAGACGTTTTCCGATAGCCAGCGCCTCATCCGGTCTTTTTATGACATCTGAAAGTTTAAGCATCATACCTTCTCCTTCCATTGCTTTCATCAGATTCTGTAGCGTTCTTCCCTTTCTCAGACATGATGGAATGAATGCCATACAGCGCTTACCGGAAATTGTCCCGGCCTGAGCAAGGAATTTTGAGAGAATCGATGGAATGGAAGCTGAAAAAAAAGAAACAGGCTCAGAACCTATGATGACGTAGTCATAGGGGGTGAGTCTGGTCTCATCGTATGCACTGATGATATCAACCTGATGCCCTTGCATCTCCAGTCCTTTAGCAAAAGACTGACAAATTGCTTTAAGTTTATCACCGCTTTCACGGCTTTTTGCTGCATATACAACACAAACCTGCATAACAACTCCCTTTTTAGAAAGAATAAGCCGGCTGTCGCCATAAGGCAAGCCGGCTCAAAGAAGAAGGAATCACTGTGCAGAAACAGTCTCTGCAGCTTCCTCTGTGCTTCCTGTCCCTGCAGCATCCTGAACCGTAGCGGCAGAATCATTAGAAGATTCAGCAGCCCAGTTTGTAGCCTCTGCCTCAGCTTCTGCCTCTGCAGCTATTGCAGCTACGATCTCTGCATCACTGGACTTGTTAACAATTGCAACAACAAGTGAAAGTACCATGAATACAATGGTAAGTACCGTTGTTATTTTTGTGAGGAATGTCGATGTGTTGGAACCGAATGCGGAATCCGAAGATCCACCGAAGATTCCTCCAAGACCTACACTGTTCTCCCCCTGAATTGCAACAAGGAAGATAAGCAGAAGAGAGATGATACAGAAAACTACCAGAAGTATGATACCTAGAATAGCCATTTCCACTAAACTCCGATTATTTGCTAAAAGTTATGATGGGCAGGAAATCATCAAGTTTCAGGGAGGCACCGCCTACCAGAGCACCATCGATATTCTCCTTCTCCATCAATGCCCTGATATTGCCGGGCTTAACAGAACCACCATACTGTATTATGAGATTATTTGCAATATCCTCACTGTACAGAGCAGCAACTGTCTTGCGGATAAAGCAATGAGCAGAATCGGCATCTTCCGGAGTTGCAGTCTTTCCTGTACCAATGGCCCATACAG
>CALXYN010000095.1 GCA_944392975.1 uncultured Spirochaetaceae bacterium
AACCTCATTGGTTCCGCCTGCAAGCTGGCTGAGTATCGCATCATAGGTACTGGTCTTCCTGTATATTCCCTTCATGAATAGCTCAGCCTCAGTAAACAGGCTGCTTCCCGGGAGGAAGAACTCATCATGGATCGCACTCCTGATATCCTCATGCCTTGAAAGGAAGCTTAGGTAGTAAGGCACTCCTCCGGTAATGACATAAGCCGAAGCCAGATCAGACACATTCCAGAGCGGGAACATCTCAGACATCTCTGCCGTCGCGAACGGGATCGCATAGACCCTCACGGGATTATTTCCCGTGAGTAGCCCCGCACAGAACCGTACGTGCGCAATTAACGCATACGGCTCTTCAAGTCAGCATTCAGCTCCATATCTGAACCTTTATCGATGGAGGTGTGATGTAATACATCCATATGCGCTTAAGCTTCTCCCATGAGAATCTGTCCTTTTGACTTCTGCGTCTCATGGTTACCAGAAATCTTCTCTTCACATATTCATAGAAATCTCTTATCGCTTTGAGATTACCGTTTACGCCGTAGTAGTTGCAATGCCCTTGCAGTTTGAGATTCAGCAGTTTCATGGTGCCTGCGAGAGGCTTATGCATCCTCTCTTTTAGCCATTGCTTGACTGCTCCTCTCTTTGCTTTGAGTTTCTTCTTGCTCGTGGTGACCCTTACCATGTAATATCCTTTGCGCGCCTTTCCGTTGGAGAAGGTGAATCCGAGGAAATCGAAGCTCTCTTTTGTACCCTTGAACCGCCCGAATGGGAGAATCTTCGTCTTCTCCTCTGCTAATTCAAGAGAGAACCTTTCCATGCGAACCCTTAGTGCCTCCATGACACGCTCTGCCTCATCCTTGTTCTCGAAGAGTATGAGGAAGTCATCAGCATATCTTACGAAGCATGAATAGCCCCTGAGCCTTGGTTTTACCGCTTTCTCAAACCAGAGATCCAGCACGTAGTGCAGATAGACATTTGCGAGCACTGGAGAGATTAGTCCGCCTTGCGGAGTGCCTTTGTCGCTGTCCATTATTTCCGTGCCTTCCATTACACCTGCAATCAGAAAACGCTTGACGTATCTTATGAAGTTCTTGTCTGCAATATCGTGCTCTAGGAACTTAATGAGCCATTCATGGTTGACGTTGTCAAAGAATCCTTTGATGTCCGCTTCAAGAACGTAATTCACCTTGTTTCTCTTGACTGCATTATTTATCGCCTTCACTACGTCATGAGCGCTTCTTCCTGCTCTGAACCCGTATGAGCAGTCTAGGAACCTTTCCTCATATACGGCATTGAGAATATCGGCCATCACTCCTTGTACGAGCCTGTCCTCGTACGATGGTATGCCTAACGGCCTCATCTTCCCATTAGTCTTTGGAATATAGGTCCTTCTTACAGGTAGAGGCCTATACGAGAACTTCTTCATCCTCTCTAGGAGATTGCTGATGTTCTCTTCTAGGTTTTCACCGTATTCAGCTTTGCTTACTCTATCCACACCCTTAGCCTTGTTGGCTGGCTGTCTCAGGTGTATCGCTGTCAGGCTTTCCCTGTTCACATTGCTCATAAGGTTCTCAACCCTCGCATAAGTGCGAGACTGTCGCCTTATTTCCTCGATTCCATTTGCCATGAATTTATTCACCTCCCGTGTGTTCATGTTTTCATCTCGGAATCACTAACTTGCCATCCCCTTCGCTCCATCTGCTTTCACACACTTCATCGCTACTATGAGATGGTCTGACTTCTGCCAGATTTTCATACATCCTTTTCCGTTTATAGGCTTCGGTTGTATTTACTGCTTCCGCAGAATCCGGCAGACCTCCCAGGTACGCACATAGCACCTTGCATACTCGCCGAGCTCTACGACCCCGATGGAACTCATCAGTCCCTCGCCTTTTCGGTTTCTGATGTTGTTGCCTGCTACTGTAGTTAGAGTATCGGCTTCCACTTATTGATGTAACGAGGCTCAATCACTTCACTTTCGTTTCGACTCTCATGCTTTCCGTCCTACGCTTAATGTTAGCCTCACGGCTTCTCATTCAAGGACTAGATACCGACTGCTGGCTAGGCTTTATCGGGCAAGGAGTTTCACCTTGCTATGCTATGCACGCCGAACTGGCGCACAATTACTCCATCTTCTAAGCGTTAGCGAAGAATGGAGCAGTTCACTTCGGTGAAGGAAAACACAGTGGAAGTTCGTTCACTATCAGACCATTCGACTAAGAAAGTATGGAAGAAAACATACGAACAAAGAATCTGCTTTGAGACAACATCGGATAGTGAAGCTATAATCATGCACTTAGCCTATATCAGAAGTGCTAGGAAGCTATTGTGGTCAGAAAAACATTTGTATTATTTGGTGATAATTGCTAAACTTTTTATCAAATATCATGATTTTTGACTGAGTCTTTATCAGCAGTAATCACATCTGGAGGAGCCTATGCCAAAAGAATACATTCATAGAATAATGGATTTGAAGGATGTTCTTGAAGACGGATCCCAATTCTTATTTGGACCAAGGCAAACTGGGAAATCCTCATACATACGTAACGAGTTGAGGCAAGAGGCAGTTCTTTATTGGAATCTTCTGGACGTTTCTCTTGTAGCCCGTATAAAAGCAAATCCATCACTTCTGAGAAATCAGCTCCGCATGATTGGAAAGAAATCAGGGCTTGTGATACTCGATGAAATACAGAAGGTGCCTTTCCTACTTGATGAAATCCATTCTCTGATAGAGGAGACTGATTTTCACTTTCTGCTTACAGGCTCAAGTGCAAGAAGGCTGCGCGAGAAGGGAGTGAACCTGCTCGGAGGACGTGCAGGGGTGAGCTATATGCACCCGCTGGTGTATCCGGAGGTGAAGGAACTTAATTTTGGACTTGAGAAGGTATTTGAGAGAGGTCTCATGCCATCGATGTACCTGAGCAGTCGCTACGATATCCTTCTGAGAAACTACATAAAGACATATCTTCAGGAGGAGATAATGGAGGAAGGGATTACCAGAAATCTTCCTACGTTCACTGACTTTCTGCGGATTGCCGCAATAAACAATACAGAGATGGTAAACTTCTCGAATATGGCAAACGACATCGGCGTGAACAGGGCTGTAGTAACTGAATGGTATCAGGTCCTGAAAGATTCCATGGTCATAACAGAGGTCCCTGGCTATGGCAGGACAAGGAAACGCAAGGCTATAACCAAGAGCAAGTACTATTTCTTTGATGTAGGTGTTGCCAGAAAGGCCATAGGCGCAGCTCCTCCCGCTGACGGCACTACTGATTTCGGAAAGGCGTTTGAAAACTATATTGAATGGGAACTCAGGGCTTATCTGGACTACAATGAGCTTGATGAGAGCCTCTGCTACTGGAGATCTGCTTCCAATTTTGAGGTAGATTTCGTAATCGGGGATTCTGTTGCCATAGAAACGAAAACGACCAGGAATCCTTCTGCTTCCGATTTCAAGGGGCTTCGTGCTCTCAAGGAAGAAGGCATCTTCTCATCCTACATCCTTGTATGCAGGACACCTGCTGCGGAGATGCTTAATGACGGCATAATGATAATGCCTTTCGAATACTTCCTGGAAAGACTCTGGAAAGGAGAAATAATTTGAGAGATTCTATTCCCATTCTTATGCCAGATTTTCATATTGCAGCTGTCTGTTGCATAGGTACAATGAAAGATTCCTGATAATATTCATCATCTCGTTCTTTCGATCAATTCCTGAAGATGTCGAGCCGCTGAACATTCTGCTGATCCTGTATTCATCAAAAAGAAGATACTCAGCAATCATGAAGCCGCGGATATAACGCTCTGCTGAAATCAGGCAAAGAATTTCAGAGAGCTTCTCAACTGTCATTCTTCCTCCACCCGATCCGTCTCCTAAGAACACTGGATTTGCAAAACATATCGAATGGAGAAACTTTTCTAATTTAATCATCCTGAGTGAACTACCCACACTTAAGAAGAGCGGGCTTCCGACTTCAGCGCCAGCTGCTTGCTCAGGAAAACCTACTCAAGTCTTACGTTAGCTCCACCGGAGTACATATGCGTCCCAC
>CALXYN010000096.1 GCA_944392975.1 uncultured Spirochaetaceae bacterium
ACTTCATCAGCTTCCTTTGTGAAAGGAGGGCCTGTGACGATAAGAAGACGTCTTGGCTTTCTGATATACACTACAACGCAGGTTATGTCATCCTTTGCAGCAAGGCCATCCAGGGAGCAGGCTTTCTGGACAATCGCCCGGGAAAGCTCTCTTGATGATATATCCTCATCCTTCTTTATCTCCTCAGAGATGAATTTCCTTACTCCATCCAGACGCCAGCCAAGAGGAAGGCTCTTCCCTAATCCAGACTGTGTGACTCCATCGGAGAACATGATAAGGCGATCGCCGAATCCGAGTTTGAATACAGAATGGGCAATGACCTCTTTCTTGAATGCTCCTTCCCTCTGAAGTTCTGTCTTACTCCTCTCCCATGAAACAGGTTCTGAGCCGGAGAAACGGAGGGATGAAGGGTTATCATACTCAACGAGATTTACCTCTATATCCTCCATATCTTCCTTGTAGCGGATATCTGCAATAGTGAAAGTGGAATAGCTTATCTTCCTTTCCTTGCAGACAGGGAGTGTGTCCATGATAATCTTCGCAGAGTGGCTCAGGTCTATCGGAGAGAATGAAAGCCGGTGAGCCATATGAGCTGTAAGAGAAGCAAGGACATTGGCCTTCACCCCGCTTCCGAGACCATCGGAAAGCGTAGAGACTATCTGATTATTCTCAGGATTACGGGAGAGAAGGAAGACATCGCCTCCAATCTTCTGCCCGTGTTTATAGATCTGTGCATAGTCCACATCTATGAAGATATTATTCATGACAAATCTCCATTATCCTGCCGGAAATCACTTTCACCATCTCCTGTACCATGCACGCTGAACGCATCGATAAGAGAATTGAGCATGATTTCCGTCTCCGCGGCATTTTCTCCAAGGAGGGAAGCAATCTGCTGGACAGTCTCCAGAGACTTCTGGATGACATCCTCTGCCTTCTTTACAACAGTTTCTCTCCTGATAGTAGGAGTCGTTATATCCTCAAACATAGCTCCGAGAAGCCGTTTTGATTCAACAAGGAAGAATGTCACCTTGAGATATTTATCCTTGAAGTGAACTCTGTACTGACCAGGGTGTGTGAGATAGAACTGATCGCGGAATTTATCTGAAAACGGTACAAAGCGTTCCAGAGGAAGCCCTTTCACCATCTGCAATATGCTCTGGTCAAGGAAGCTTTCCTCCATATCACCGAAGAATTCAAGGAAGTGTACATTGCAATCTGCTATCTGCAAATCTGAATCGACGATGACGACACCTGTCGGAATGTTTCTCAGAAGCACATCGACCTTGCTCTCTGCTTCCTTACGCATTTTTGTAACACACATCTCAACTTCAGCCATGCCATCAAGATAGGCAATTGCCATATCGCGGCAGGTATTATAACCACAGCCACCACAGTTGAGTTCATCAGCTTTTGTAAGTTTTCCGAGTTCTACGAGGGCTCTCTTTATCTCGTCTTCCGTATGAATTCCACGGCTGCTTACCTGAGGCTTAGGACCGGTATGATGCAAAAGGCCATACCCTTTTTCAAGAAGCAATTCGGCAAACTCCTTGTCGCCCTTGAAAAGATCAGCCTCATCAAGCCTCTTTGTCGTATAAGCAGAAGCCGCAGTTTTTCTCTCTGCCATAGAAACATGGTCATTCACGGAAGGTCCGTTGATACAGCCACCATCACAGGTAAGGAGCTCCAGAAATGCCATCGGGAAAGTATCACCGCTAAGTACTGACATAACCTGATCAATACCGGAGAAAGCGAGGGCATCTGTTGCAAACGCCTTGCCGCTCCAGATTTCAGAAGTGGCAATCTGTCCACCTTCAACAGGATAGATTGTGGCAGTTCCAGCTTTTGCAGGAATGAAATCAACATCTTCGGCCTCTATAGAAGCAAGATCTATCCCCTCTTCCTCAAGCCAGGATCTCAGTTCCTTGAACGTAATAGCGAAATCCGGATAGCCTAAAGTCGTGTCAGCCTCAACCTTCTTCGCAATACATGGTCCGATGAAGGCTATGGCAAAGTCTTCATTGTATATATGCCTAAGATATGCAGCATGCGTCTGCAGCGGAGAAGGTA
The DNA here is from genome assembly GCA_944392975.1 of uncultured Spirochaetaceae bacterium. Taxonomy (GTDB): domain Bacteria; phylum Spirochaetota; class Spirochaetia; order Sphaerochaetales; family Sphaerochaetaceae; genus Ornithospirochaeta. The sequence goes on from CALXYN010000096.1 coordinate 2,071, forward strand.
CAGGAGCAAGTCTTTCCACACTCTCCGGATAGTATTTCTTCACAAGCTCAACAACTGATGGACAGGCAGTGCCGATGAAAGGCGCAGAGCCACCATGCTTTTCTGAGTAGATATCAAGAGCCTGGGAGACAAGGGTCGCGCCGATCGCTGTCTCAGAAACAGCAGCAAACCCAAGCTTCTTAAGCGCTGTGAGAAGCTCTTTTTCAAAGCCTTCGAATTCCGATGCATAGGAAGGAGCAAGTGAACATATGACTTTGCGGCCTGATGAGATAGCAAGCTTTACCCTGTCCTTGTCTTCCCTTACCTTCTTGGCGCTATTGGGACATACATGAACACAATGACCGCAGTAAATGCAGAGATCCTTGATGATCATTGCATGCCCTTCTTTTATCTGAATAGCCTTTACTGGACATGATCTGACACATTTATAACAATCCCGGCAACTGGTAACTTCGGTATATATAGGATTCTGCATCTCATTCCTCCAGTGCTTTCTTAATCAAATCAATGACAGCATCAGGATCTGTAATACCTGAATATTCCTTATCACCGATTCTCATATGTGGACCGCTATTGCATTTTCCAAGACAGAGATGTCCCTCAAGCTCGATTCTGTCCGATAAACCATTTTGCTCTGAGAACTCCTCAAGGCTCATGAGAGTGCCGCTATTACCCCTAGCAAAACAACTCGACCCCATGCAGAGCTCAACCCTGAGCTTCTCCTTTTCCGCCATAAACACTCCTAAAGTCATATATGAGACTATCCGAGATTTAATTAGAAGTCAATAAAATGATTACCTGACAAGAATTAGCAATATAAAACGTAGAATTTGTGCACTTAAGGACTATAAAACAGCAAATAATGTGAAGAGCGTAACATCAATATAAGAAAATGGCCAATTAATACTCTTCCCCTTCCTCATTCTGGTCGGTCTCCTCCCTATATTTCCGTCTCAACAGAACGGAAAGTACAGCAAAAGACGCTGCCAGATCTGTACGTTGCATCACCACATCTTCTGGTACTTTAAGATTCTTGGGCGCAAAATTCCATATTCCGCGGATTCCACATTTAACAAGCATATCAGCTGTAGCCTGTGCCTGATTTGCAGGAACCGCGATTACAGCAATCGTCACCCTGTTGTTTTTTATATACTGATTGATGCCGTCTACAGGAAGGACTGTCAAATCCCCTATTCTCTTGCCGATTTTCGATGGATCTTTATCGAAAATTGCGACTATACGCAGACCATAAGCTGAGAATCCATCATATGCGGCAAGCGCTGAACCGAGGTTTCCAGCACCAACAATCAAAGCCTCTGTGAGGTTATCCCAGCCAAGAGCATGCGTGATAGAAGAAATGAGCTCATCAATTGAAAAACCGACTTTGGGTCTTCCCTCTATACCTGTGCTTGCAAGATCCTTTCTAACCTGAATAGGTGTCAGTCCCAGCTCTTCTGCAAGCTGTGTTGCGCTTATAGTCTTATGTCCTGCTTCTCTGTTCTGCATCAGAATTCTGAGATAGGATGGGAATCTTCTAACAGAGGGCATCGAAATTCTTGAGTCAGGCATCCAGAAGTCTCCTTTTTATTTCTTCAATGAGAGTGTCGGGACAAGAAGCACCCGCAGTCAATCCGACTGAATCGAACGAAAAAACCTCTCCAGGAATCGCATTGGCATCTGGAACAAGAAACGAGGGCTTTTCTGTCGCTTCTGCAGCCTTCCACAGCTCCAGAGTGTTCCTTGAGATACTGTCCCCTGCCACGATTATAGCATCAACAGAGCCCGATATGGCAGAAAGTGCTGCTCTTCTTTCCATTGAGGCATGACAGACAGAATTCAGAAGATGCATGGAGATACCCATCTCTTCTGCGCTTTTCAAAATGGATTCAAGTCCAGTAAGGGAGAAAGTAGTCTGCACGACACCGTGATAATCAACTCCGGGTCTGAGCTTCACC
>CALXYN010000097.1 GCA_944392975.1 uncultured Spirochaetaceae bacterium
ATGGCTACGTAGATAATGATACTCCAGAACTTTCAATCTCACTCCTTCCTGAATACAGAGGAAAAGGGATTGGGACGACACTCCTGTTTGAACTTCTGAATTCTCTGAAGATGAAAAACTGCAGATATGTATCCCTCTCTGTTCAGAAGGCCAATACTGCAGCATTATGGCTCTACAGGAAAGCAGGTTTCAGGATTGTCGAGGATAAAGGAGATGAACTTGTAATGAAAATCGATCTTGAAAATAACGAAGCGGTGTTTGCTATCATCAGGTAGCATCTTTCGGCAATCCATAGATACAGAGATTACTCACTGTTCCATCCTTTATGACAGCATTATGAAGAAACCCTTCCATCTCGAAGCCATTGTGCTCAAGAACTTTCCTTGAAGCTGTATTCTCCTCATAAACATTACCTGAAATGCGCATGATATCAAGATTCTCAAAGGCTATCCTGCAGATTTCGCCTGCCGCCATAGTCATTATCCCCTTAGACCAGAAATCTGAGAGCAGAAAATATCCGATATCTGAATCGATACGATATACATCATTTTTCTGTTCAATGGAAATTGAACCAATGATTTTATCGTCAGATGTAATTGCACGGAAAACGCCTTGTTTCCCTTCGCTATTGATAACATTCTGCAGCCAGAATCCAGCATCATCAATTGTATATGGATTAGGTAGTCGATCAGAGAGAAACCGCCTATCAATATTATTGCAGAGCGTTGCCAGTTCATTCGCATCCGAGTGCATCCATTTTCTGAGTTTTATATCCATTTTTCTTATCCTCTTTTCCAGTATATCAAAACACTGAAATACTCGAAATCAATGTACAATCATCTTTTAATAACAGGATATCCAGTATCTAAAAGCAAGATGGCAGATTCTTGTAATTGAAAACAGTAGTTGAGAAGAACATATTTTGAAGTGATAAAGCAAAACTCAACCAATGGTTTGTTTAACCCAGAAGACAAAACACATAATATTGAAATCAGGAACAGAATGATGTTCGCATGGAGAACAAATGATTGATCAGCTAAAGATAGGAAAATTCATCGCAGCTAAAAGAAAAGAGAAATCCATTACTCAGGCTGAAGTCGCTGAGAAGCTGGGCATAACAGACAGAGCTGTTTCAAAATGGGAGAGAGGACTCGCCCTTCCTGATGCATCCATAATGCTCAATTTGTGCAGCATCCTAGGCATCAGTATCACAGAGCTGCTCACAGGAGAAGAGGCAATGGAAGAGGATTATAAGGACAAGGCGGAAAAACTCATTCTTGAGATAAGGAAAAAAGAAGAAGAGAACAACAGGTACCTGCTCAGACTTGAGACTGTTATAGGTGTTCTAGCCACTGTCTCTTGCCTCACAATCATATTTACAGCGGCATTTCTGACTCCAGGAACCGTACTTATGTCTTTCCTGGTTTTGATTGCGCTCTTGATACTCTTTATAGGAATTTATTTTGCTTTGAATATCGAGCGAGATGCGGGATACTACGAATGCAGATCATGCCATCATAGATATGTTCCAGATTTCAGTCATGTCGTCATGTCTATGCATATAGGAAGATCCCGACTGATGAAATGCCCCTCGTGTGGAAAGAGGACATGGCAGAAGAAAGTTCTTTCAAGATAGACTCTTTAAAACCTATAATTAGGTATGGAAAAGAAAATCTGTCAGAGCTGTGGCATGAAAATGGATGAGAGTCTCTATGGAACACATGGAGACGGCCACAAGAATACTGAATACTGCATACATTGCTTTAAGAATGGATTATTCACTGTATCCTCAATGGAGAAGCAGATTGAAATCAACACCTCGCCTGAAGGGCTTGAGGATTTCCACAAAACCTCTGGACTGAATTTCTCGAAAGATGAAGCAGTCCGGGGTTTGAAGCAGTATCTCCCTACCCTTAAAAGATGGATGAAGGGAGAAGATCAGGCTTCCTGGATACTCGACCATACAGGATATGTAACGTTATCGACGATAGATGAGGAAGGTTTTCCACGTCCTGTTGCGATAGATGTAATTGCTCATGATGGTATAAAGACAATCTGGATGACAACATTCAGAAATTCAAACAAAGCGAGACAACTTATGAAGAATCCTAAAGCAGGAATCTCTTTCGTGCATGAAGCAGACAGTGTAACGCTTACAGGAATTGCTGAAGCCATTACAGACAGTACTCTCCTCCATAAGTTCTGGAAGGATGTTTTTAAACATTATTATCCTGCCGGCCCTGACGATGAGAATTACTGCCTTATCAGATTCACGACACAGAAAGCAGTATGCTGGATAGACAGCGAAAAAAAGGAATTCTGTTTTTGATGTTCCAAGCATTATTAAAACAGAATTCCTGTGAAACGAAGTTCACCTTGCTTCATATTCCATAATTTATCTGTAAATGGTTGAATTTAAATAATTAAAAGATTTATTGAATCTGATTTTAACTGCCCTTACTATGATTCCACAATCCTGAGTAATAGGTGGAAATAATGGTAATCGAAGAATTCAGAAATATCAGAATCGCTTATATGCGTAGAACTGGAGAATACGGAATCAAGAACAAGGAATTGATGGAAACATTCAAAGCATATCTCAGGGATAAAAATCTGCTCTCTGTAGACAGCACAATCCTTGGGATTGCATTGGATGATCCAGGAAGTATTGATAAAAACAGTCTGAGATATGATGTTGGCCTTGTTGTAACAGGAAATGAAAATATCGGCTTAGACGTAAGGAAAATACCAGATGGTAGGTATGCTGTCTTTGAAATACCTCATACAGCAGAGGCTGTATCAGAATTCTGGAATAATCTTTCATCCTTGCTTGGTAAGTTGCCAATCGATCGGTCAAAGCCGATTGTTGAACGCTATAATGCAGCAAAGATTTCAAATCACCTATGTGAATTCTGCATACCAATCAACGATTGGGGGTGATTGCATTCTCTATAATAGAAAACACTTGACGACAGATTCTCTATGTTATATATTTCTATCATAAAGATAGAAAAATATATCTATTTAGGAGGTATTTCTAATGAAATTAAAATATTTGTTTGGAGCTACAGGATTCATAGCACTGCTAGGCTTCATTGGTGTTTTTTCAGAGGAAAGAACATTTCTTGCTTTCTTTGCCTTTGCTGTCGATTTCCAGTATTTCTTTGTTAAGGATGATGAGATGTGGAATCTTTACATGTGCCGTTCTGCTGCAAAGGCTTTCTGCTGTGGCATGATTACAATGGCTCTTTTCTCAGTCATTTCATTTATCCTTGGTAAAGGTTCGGTATATGCACTTGTCGGAGGTCTTGCCGCAGGATGGGCTGCAGCTGTTGCAGCAAATGCAGTACTTGTTGCCATATATAATTTCAGCGCTGGAAGAGCATTGAAGGAAAATGATTAAAACAAGAATAAAGGAATATAGAGCCCGATACGACATGAGTCAAGAAGATCTTGCAAAAAAGGTAGGCGTAAGACGGGAAACGATCGGCTTTCTGGAAAAAGGGAAATACAATCCTTCTCTTGTTCTTGCATGGAGGATTGCAAAGCTATTCAACGCCACAATTGAGGAGCTGTTCATGGTTGAAGAGTAATTATTGAGTATGTAAAGTTTAATTAATAACGTATTAATATCTGTGGCAATCTTTTTCGTTCCATTGAGTCGAAGTTGATTGCTTTTTTTTCTAAGAAATCTTACTTGCAATTAAAATTTCGTTTTTATAGCCTGATTACAGAAGTGGCGCCACTCTCTGATAAGGAGAGCAATTATGAGACATTTTGATTTGCGTAACGGCTTTTCTCTTGCAGATGAGATTAAGAGAAGAGGAATAGACATCCTTGGTGAAATACCATTTCCTTTGACACAGGACAGGTTTGATTTCGCTTCGTCATG
>CALXYN010000098.1 GCA_944392975.1 uncultured Spirochaetaceae bacterium
GCCATCCTTTATCGGAAATAAGAGACTGAATTGAAGGCGAACTGTAATCGAGAAGCTCTGTTTCCCTTAGACATTCATTTCCCATATTCATCCCTTCCTGAAGTGGAAATCGCAGCATTCAGCTCCGTTTCCAAGAGTCCCGCTGCGCTCAAACCTGATTTTCGGCAGCAGCCCGGAAAAAGCGATCTCATCATTCTCACAGTAAATGGTGCATAGCTCAGGGCATCCATATTTACTGCATAGATCATGGTAGATGCAGCTATGGAGATTAAAGTGGATCTCCTTTCCATCGCATCTTACCCATTCGGTCTTCCAGCCTTCTTCAGGGAAGTTCTTTGCCATGAATTTCCTGACGCCCATGCGATAGATTGAATACGCGAATGGCAGCCTTGCCATCTTTGACATTGATTCTTTCTTTTTCTCTGCAGTCTTTTTCTCTTCTGTTCTGACAAGATCAAGGGCCTCTATCCTGGAATATCCGGCATAAAGAAGGGCCTTGTAGTAGGCAAGGGGAGGAAGAAGCTTCATCTGGATATGTTCTTTTATGGTTTCATTGCCTTTATAGTCAGATCCAGCCTCAAGCTTTGAGAATGTATCATCTGTCGCCTGATAGATCTTCCTGCCATCCTCTTCTCCAAATTCCCTGACGCAGTCATCCAGAAGAAAAGCAAAAGGTGTCTCACTTATCCTCATTCTCATTGTCTCCGGCAATCTTTGCAAACACGTCTGCAGCATACTTCTGGAGGACATCCGACTTTGTGACAGCGATTCCCCATTTCTCGTCTCCAAGGACTATAAGTGTGTCTCCAGCTTTGATATCAAATGTTTCCCTTGCTTCCTTAGGTATGATTATCTGTCCACGTTCTCCTACCTTGACAGTTCCGAAAACATAATGACCCTTTGGTATTTCCATACAGCCTCCAATACATACAAGTATGAATAAACATAATAATACGATTTAACTTGAAATTCAATTATCCTATAGTTGTTTATAATTGCTATTCTGTTTATAAAACGATCAATTTAATGAAATGTGCACAGTGGGTAAGATAAATCGAATAAGATAAAAATTTTTATATGCTGACCCTGATTTGATCCCAAAAGGTCCTGAATCGTCTGAGACTCGTGAGACAAATGAGATATATGTTGGCACTTAAGACTTAATAACGCTGATAGCATATGAGGCAATGAAATAATTGGGATGGAGTAGTATCAGGTAATTTGAAACTGATTCGTCTGGGGGGGCTGGTACACTGCATACATAAATATATTGATTCAGGACAGGCTTTCTGTAGAGGACTTCTATGGTTCACAAGTTGTCTGGATGTTATGTAATTGAGGATGGAAATGTTTTCTTTGATGATGATACTCATATCCCTTCGATTGATATCACTGGTACGTTTTTGGTACGTTTTTGGAAAAAATAGCTTATTCCTGACATAATATGGAAAATATGTAGAAAATAAGTACTTACAGGATAATAGGATATAAATGGGCTCAAAATGTCTTTTTATGTTGCAATCTGTTGCAACTATGGTAAGCTCATAATCGGAGGAAGACGATGCAGGGAAAGCTTATTGTCATTGCAATCGGTGGAAACTCTTTGATAGAAGACCCCAAGAAGGTTACAGTTGACGCTCAGTACAGAGCAGCAGAGAAGACAGCTCATTTTATCGCTGATATAATCGAAAGCGGAAATAGGGTGGTGATTGTCCATGGTAATGGACCCCAGGTCGGATACATCCTTCTCCGTTCCGAATATGCGAGAAAAATTCTTCATGCAGTTCCTCTTGATTCATGTGTTGCAGATACGCAGGGAGCTATTGGTTATCAATTGCAGAAAGCATTGGATAATGAATTCATTAATAGGAAAATGTCTAACAGAGCAGTTACCATCGTTACTCAGGTTGAAGTCAGTGCAGACGATCCATCCTTTAATAACCCTACAAAACCAATTGGTTCATTCATGACTGAAGAAGATGCTCTTGATCATCAGAAGAATTTTGGCTGGGCTGTGAAGGAAGATGCCGGCAGGGGATGGAGACGTGTTGTACCTTCTCCGAAACCGCGTGCAATTGTTGAACTCGATACAATCAGGTTCCTCTCAGAAAGTGGTGCTGCTGTTATTGCCGCAGGCGGTGGGGGAATTCCTGTAGTAATGGATGAGCATGGTGCCATCTGGGGAAAGGAAGCTGTCATAGACAAGGATCTTGCTGCAGCAATTCTTGCAAAATCTCTCAATGCAGATGCCTTCATTATCTCAACAGCTGTAGATAAGGTCTGTCTTGATTACAACAAGCCGACGCAGAGAGCTCTTGATTCCATGACAGTTGAGGAAGCAAAAAAATATGCAGAGGAAGGACAGTTTGCACCGGGCTCAATGTTGCCGAAGATTCAAGCTCTCATAGATTATGTTGAGACAACAGGGAAACTGGGAATGGTTACTGACCCAGAACATATTCCTGACGCATTGAAGGGGCTAAGCGGGACGCGGATAACACGCTGACAGCATACTCTGATACATATGCTGAGATAGCGAATATGTAGTAAGCGAGGTTGTTTTGTATCATCATGTCCATAAGACAGCCTTTTATGATCAGCATCGCAGATGAAATAATGAGCATAAGGCGGGAAATCCTGCCTATGCTCTTTCTTTTTTCTTTCCGGCCAAGTGATGAAAAATGCAGAAAAGCCAGTATCAGTACAAATGGAGAGATAATCATCACATTCCAGTTTCCATATGTGACGTTGTGATTCGTGGCAACCATCATGAAAAGGAGTACTACGGAAAGAAGCCCCATAAAGAGCCAGATAAATCCTGCTGTGATATCCCCAATGATTCTTAACGGTCTGTATTTTGTGGCTGTAAGCAGTATAAGAACAGAGAAAACAGCTGCAATACCGATAGAACGTAATGTAAGGCTATAAGTCTCTGGAGTTGCTTCTCTCGTTTGTGTCTCATACATTGTTTCTGCACTTGCTTTCTCAAATTCCTCAATTGAGGAGAGTAGAATGTCTGGAAGAAAACAGGCGTCGTAGAGAGTTACAGGTTTGTCCACATTTGGCCCTTGCAGATAATTCAGAATAAAGGCAAAGAAAAGAGAAGGATGCATATACGGTGTGGACCATGCCCTGAAGCTTTTTTTTGTGTCAATATTCTCTGCCCATTTCCTGAATTCGCCTCCGGTTGCCGCATTGTAAATATCTCGGAGGCGTGTTGCACAGTTATCATTGTAGTAATGATAAAGATAGGTGCTGTTTTCCGGAAGGATATTATATGAAAGAAAACCGATTACGGCTTTCTTTGCTTCTGGCGAAATCATGAGTTCCAGTTTTTCCACTGTCCTGTCTTCTGCAATGAATGAGTCATACCGATAGGATGAGTAACTCTCTATTATCGTATAGTAGAGGCGTCCGAATATGAAATTCATGTAAAAGGATTCATCAAAGCGAAATGAACCGTAATCAAACATCACTTCCGGCATGTCAGGTGTTTCGATAGCGATACCAGCGTGTCCAAAGTAGATGTAGACAGGTTCAGATGGAGAAGCTGTCACAAGATAAATATGCGTATTCTCATAGTATTCCCTTTCACTGTTGCTGAGAGGTGCGGAGAAATCAATATTCTTCAGCTCTTCCTCGCTCCAGAACAAGTCTTCTCTTATTGGAATACCACCGCTTATCGATGCCGCGGATATCAACGATAAGGATAAAAGCAACAGCGATAGCGCTGAAATCAGTTTACGCATAATCATGATGATAACACCTTGTTTTATGATATCCAACACTTCACGTTGACTTGCTGCTTTTCTATTTCTATTCTCAGTTGTATGGAAC
>CALXYN010000099.1 GCA_944392975.1 uncultured Spirochaetaceae bacterium
CATGGAGTGTAATCGAGACGGTTATCGCTGAATTTCGCTCTTTCATGCATATAAAGGAGATTGCTGTCAGTAAATTTTGACCAAAGAAGAGGGATATCATCATTGTAGCCGCCGGGATTACCTCGTAAATCGATGATTATTCCTCTCGTATCAGGATCAGTTACGGCACTGCGGAAATTTTCCAGCATCATATTGATTGCCGCAGAAAACGGATTGCTGCCATTATCATGGCGTCTGAAATTGAACTCGTCGAATCCGAAGTATACAATGCCGTCAGATGTTTTTCCGAGAATACCCGTAAATGGGTATGAAGTCCCATCTTCATAACTGACTGCATCAGCCTCTGTGAAATACCTACCCAGATTTCCATCGGCTTCATCAGAAATTGAATTTTCGGTGCCGCTTATTCCGAATGTAAATGAAAGCACATTATTTATATTCTCTGAAAAGATTTCGGATTGCTGAACTTCAGGAACACTCTGGTGATCAAGTACAGGCTGCCCGTTTTCATATATGAAGTAATCTGTTTTTATTTCCTGTCCTGCATTTTCAAGTAATTTAGATAAATACGAGTAATAAAAGAATGATTTTCCATTTTCTAGCTCGATTTCAATGGAATAATGCCCGTCGGAAAGCAACCGGGAAATCTCCAACAACGAGGCAAAAGCTTCATCAATATTCTGGTCAGTCTTTCCATAGGAATCAAAAAGAGGCGCATATTTATCATAGACAAGATCCCACTCATCAGAGGGTGAATCAAGATCCCAGAAAACATAGTTGTCATTCATTGCATTCCAGTACGTCCTAAAAACAGAACCCCATGAATCATCAAGATAGTAATCCTCAGGAGCTTCACCTACAGGAGCGCAGGAGGAAAGAAGCAAAAGCAGAACAATAATCAAAGCAGCAAAGAGTTTTTTCATTTATTTCCTCCGAATTCATAGATTACACCAGCTGAAAATAGGTATGAGGAGAGGTACATCATATTCTGGTTTTCCTGGTACTTATCCCTAAGAGCTGTCAATGGAAATTGAGCTGAGAACTGTCCATAGGCGCTCCACCCAGAACCTATTCCGAAATATACAGCGGCATCTGCCATAAGTCCTGCTTCAAAGGAGTTGTCATAATCAGAACTGAAATCCCCTGATATCTCAGTCACGTAGTCTTTCCCATTTTCATCATATGATGAAGTTTTGAACAATCCGGATGATCTTGTCGACAGCTTATATCCAACAAAACCGCCGATTCCGAACGAGAGATGAATAGGAATCATATCTGAAAGAGACTCCGACCACCAGGAGAAAAGAACCGGCAGCTCAATATAATCAAATGAAAAAGCTGCTTCGATTGATGAAGGATGAGAGTATTTGAATGATTTCGAGATGAATCGCAGTCCCGTTCTGACTCCAAAACCTGAATCGCTTTGATACTGAAACGGGATAGAGATTCCATAACCATGTCCCGGAAGATATGCTGTATTCTCTCTATATGTACTCTCCGATTCTATAAGAGAACCAAGTGAATAACCCAGGTCAATGCCGAGAGAGAAAGTCGATGCAAATACAGAAAAAGAGACAAGAAGCAGGATAATCAGTAATGTCGCTTTCTTTATAATCATGGCCTGATTATAACAGCTGCATACTTCTGTATCCAAGATTATAGACTTCCTCATACCCTAATATGATCACTTTTCATAGACTTACAATCCATACTCAATTTTGATAGAAAAACCATTGCATATTCCAAAAATAATTAGCAGAGAAATTTAAGTAAACATCTGGAATATAGTAAGTGTTTCCATGAGAAAACAACAATCTCTTAAAAAGAAAGACTGGGCATCGTTAAGACACCCAGCGGAACATTTTTGAAGATTATGCAAAAAGTTTAAGTTATAAAAATTAATCAAAAGTGTTTAGGCTTGTTTATGAAAAATATCAAGCACTAATTAACGATGTAAAAAAATAAAAGCTGCCTCATTACGAAGCAGCAATATGATAATCAGGTTCCGGATAAGCCGGGTTCTGTTTAGGTAATCATCTATCTAGGCCATGGATTGCTCCATGGCTCAAGCAGCCTACCCGCAGCCATAGCCGGACCAGCCGACTGCATACTTGGCCTTGCTCCTGGTGAGGTTTACCATGCCCTATCCATCACTGTCTAGGCGGTAGTCTCTTACACTGCCGTTTCACCCTTACCCTTTTCAGGGCGGTCTTCTCTCTGTTGCACTTTCTGTAGCATTACTGCTCCTGGCCGTTAGCCAGCACCATCGTCCTATGGAGCCCGGACTTTCCTCTGCTACGCAGCGATTACCTCCAAAACCTGAAAATATCAGAAATCATCGAATCCGTCGTCCATACCCATGGATTCATCATAGGAATCGGAATCCTGCTGAGATCCGGAAGATGCGGAAGATACCTTGGATTCGGAACCAGTTCCCTTCGACTCAAGCTGTTCGAAGATGTAGTTCTTCTCTGTCTCAGGATCAAGCTGATCATACCAGATGATTCTTGAGCAGTATGGGCAGTAGTCAATCTCATTATTCTCCTGCTTGAGGCGGAGATCAATTACGAACTGCACAGGAAGCACCCTGTCGCATCCCATACATACCTGTCCATGAACAGGAACAACACCAAGGCCATTCTTCTTTCTGACGATATTTGAGAATTTCTCATAAAGCTCATCGGAAATAGCATTGCCCTTGATTTCAAGACAAGCTCTATCAAGCTCTGCAATCTTTTCGTTGATACCTGAAAGCTCTGTATCGACTTTTGCCTGTTCCTCGTCGACCTTTGCCTTCTGATTTGCAACCTCTTCCTCTTTTGCAATTACCTGATTCTTGAGCTTTTCAGATTCCTTTGTCTTGCTGTTGCGCTGTTTGAGAAGTGTCTCTTCATTTGCTCTGGCTTCTTCGAGCTGCTTTGAAAGAGCCTCATACTCACGCTGAGTGTTCAGGAATTCCATCTGCTTCTCGTAACCTGTCCTTACCTGGAAGGCATCCTCGTACCTGATGGAAAGTGACTTGACTTCATCAACGGTATCGGAAGCCAGTTTCTGAAGATCTGCAAACTCTTTCTCCACAGTCCTCAGCATAGCCTCCTCCCTTCTCAATTCTTTCGGAAGGGTCTCTACCTGCTGTTCAAGTGCGAACTTCTCCTGAAGTACATCCTGAAGCTTCTTCAGACATTCAAGCTTCTCGTTTTCTGCCATATAGCCTAAATCTCCTCGCTCCGCCTATCTTAGCGGATTATGTTTATTCTTTCTACCTATCAGTTCCAATCTTTAAGCTGACGACTGCGCTTTGGATGGCGAAGACGTCTAAGAGCCTTAGCCTCAATCTGCCTGATTCTCTCTCTTGTGACATCGAAATAAAGTCCGACTTCCTCAAGAGTAAGTGCATAACCATCGTCAAGGCCAAACCTCATTCTCAGTACTTCCTGCTCACGTTGCGGAAGCGTTGACAAGAGTTCACGGATCTTATCCTGCAAGAGCACGAATGCCGTTCTGGAAGCAGGATTCTCAGCATCCTTGTCCTCAATGAAATCTGAAAGAACGCTATCCTCTTCCTCTCCGACAGGGGTTTCAAGTGAAATCGGTTCACGTGCAACGGATTTTACGTTCTTGACCTTTGCCTCTGGCCAGCCAAGGTGATCAGCAATCTCTTTATCGGTCGGTTCCCGGCCAAGGCTCTGCATCAGGACTCTTGACTCTCTCACAACCTTGTTGATCTGCTCAATCATATGCACAGGGACCCTGATAG
>CALXYN010000100.1 GCA_944392975.1 uncultured Spirochaetaceae bacterium
AGCAAATGCACTGTTATGCGTGACTAAAAGCATGGAATGCCCTGTGCCTTTGACAGCTTCAAAAAGCAAAGCCTCGACATCATCAGCACTCTTCTCGTCAAGTGATCCTGTAGGTTCATCAGCAAAGACAATCAGCGGATTTCCGGCAAGTGCTCTGGCTATTGCAACGCGCTGTCTCTCGCCGCCGGAAAGCTCTCTAGGCCTATGGTTTTTCCGCTCTTCCAGACCTATCATTTTCAGGGAGTCCAAAGCTACATCCATTGCTTCTCGTTTCTTCATTCCCTGAATCAGCATCGGCATGGCAACATTTTCCAATGCAGAAAAGTCTGCAAGAAGCTCTGCATTCTGGAACACAAATCCCATCCCTTTTGATCTCAGAGCAGCTATTTCATTTTCTCTGAACGTACTACTGTCACGGCCATCATAGAAAATACGACCACTATCAGGAGTGCTGAGTAAAGCGGCGATAAAAAGAAGTGTGCTCTTGCCGGACCCACTTCTTCCAACAATTGCCACAACCTCTCCCTTTGCGATTGAAAGAGAGACATCGGAAAGAATGTTTATTCTGCCTCCAGCAGGAGAAGAATATGATTTACAGACAGAATCGAGTTTTAGTACCTCACTCACCGCCAAGCACCTCCATTATAGAAGTACGTTTCAATCTGCTTTCTTCTGAATGAGAAAAGAGAGCTGAGAAAAAAAGCATCAGGAACGAGATGACAAGAAAAGGAAGATACGGGATATCAAGCTCAGCTTTTCCTCCCAGAAGCGAAGAGACATAAAGCTCTCCAACAGGAATGAAGAGATATGAAAGAATAAGTCCTACAACAATACCCGCAACTATTATTAATGACATGGAAATGATGAATGCCAAATCAGCTTTCCTTCGTTCCAGACCAAGTGTGATGAGTTCTGCTATTTCTCGGTTTCTGGAATTGAAGAAACTCCGCACGCTTTGTCTGAGAGAAACAAGAATAATGATGAAAAGAAGGGAAAGAACGACATACATCATAATCCTTTCGATAATGAAAGCTGAGTATAATCCTGCTTCCTTCTCCTTCCAGGATTCACCCTCGTATCCATCTTCTGAAAGTCCTTCTAGCTCTTCAGCATCACAGTTTTTTATCGCGGTATAAACGGGAACACCTTCAGGCTTCAAAGAAAGAGGAAGAAAAATAAAAGTCGAATCGAAAGATGAGCCAAGTGATGTGAAAAACCGTCCCCAAACACCATATTCCTTCGTTGACGGAATCATCGTTCCACTTGCTCCTCTCACAAGCTCTGTTATTGCCATCGAATCGGAGGATGTATATGTATAAGGAACAAGCAATACTCCATTCCCTGTCTGATTGACGGAAAGTGCCCCATTGTAATTCTCGTCAATATATCTGAGAGTATAAGCATCGCCATTTCCAAGAACCTCTGTTTCTCCATACACAAAGACATCAGAGGAAGGAAACCGCTCTTTCATCTCTGCCGCATAATCCCCAGTTATCGTGATATCAAAGGATTTTGCGTCTCTGATCCTGTCAAACCTGCCAGCCTGCAGATACTCCATTACAGACATCGTCACCATGAAAACCGCCAGCGAAAGGGATAAAGCAACCACAATCCGTATCGCCCTTGCACGATGATTCGATGACCTTGAGAAGCTGTAACGGAGGGCAAGGTACAAGGTCATAAGCGATGAATCTCCTTAACCCTCACGCCATCACCATCAAAAAGAATTCTGTATTCAGGCTGTCCATTATTGTATCGGGTCTCTTCGATATCCCCGTTATCCAGGAATCTGCGTTCTCTTTCCATAACTCCTGCTCTGACTGTCTCAACCAAAGCGATGCGTCCATTTTCATAATTAGTACGGATCTCATCATCGCCATATAGCTCTACAGAGAGAACAAGATCTCCATTCTCATCATATTCATACCTTGTTGTGGTATCGCCTGTTCTTTCTTCGCTGAGACGGCCATCGGGAGAATAGAGCCGTTCCCTGACCTGTCCATCTGGAAGTGTTACAATTTCCTTCCAGCTACCATCATCCTCCACTTCGTAATCCGTAGAAGGATCTGAGACATCTTCCCTTGTTATGACACCATTGTCATGGTAATTGAATCTAATGCTCTCTCCGTCAAGCTCATAGAGGTAGAAAGATGGTGAAATATAAGAATCCGAGGAACCTGTAATAGCGGAAAGAGAACCTGATGGAGTATCGAGATAAACAATGCGGCGCCTAAGTTCACCATTTATGGAAACGGAAACTGAGGAGAGCCGTCCATCCTCATAAAAATACGTATGAACTTCGGCCCTCTCAGGAGTCTCAAGCCGCCATTCAAGCCTCTCTCCGTCATCACCAAGCCTCACGCTCTCAGTCGTATCGCCATAACTGATGACATAGCCATCCTCTGTATCCTGCCGTGTTTTTATCACACTGCCATCATGATAGATGACAGTTCTTCCATCTTCAGACTCTCCTTCATATCCAGATCCGGTAAGAGCAGGAATTGCCCCGAGGTTCTGTCCCAGTGCATTTGAAAGGAATGCCTCACTATGACAGGGAGAACAAAGGAGAATAAAACAGAGAGGGAAAAGAAGCTTTCTTATCATTCAAGGCCCATCAGAGAATTAAGGAACTCTTCCTTGTCAAAAGGTTTGATATCTTCATAATGCTCACCTACACAGACAAAGAGAATAGGGAGACCAAGCGTGCGTCCAATCTGGATGAGAGCCCCTCCCTTTGCGGCTGAGTCATACTTCGTCAGAATGATACCATCAAGTTTCACAGCCTGGTTGAAAAGCAGAGTCTGTGATACCCCGTTCTGACCAGTAGTAGCGTCAATTACAAGGAATTTCTTGTAGCAGTTTTCATCAACACCACGAGCTCTGATGACTTTATCCATCTTCTGAAGCTCCTTCATCAGATTTTCCTTGTTGTGCATTCTTCCAGCCGTATCTGCGAGAATCAGGTCATCGCCATGTGCTTCCGCAGAGCTTATCGCATCATAGATAACTGCACCTGGATCAGAACCCATCTGCTGCTTCACAATCCTCATGCCAAGTCTTTCTGCATGTATATCAAGCTGATCTACAGCTGCAGCTCTGAACGTATCACCTGCAGCAAGCAGCACTTTATAACCTTCTGAAGTGTATCTCTTCGCCATCTTCGCGATTGTGGTTGTCTTGCCGACACCATTTACACCTAGAATCATATAGACATTGAGGCGTCCCTTCTGCGGCTTCTCCGAATAGGCATTTATGTATCCGGAGAGAATCTCCTTCATACGTTTCTGCAGAACAGAAGCTTCTGTAATCTTCTCCTTTTTCGCGATTTCCCTGAGCTCTGTGACAATCTCATCAGTAAGTCTAGCACCTAAATCGCCCTCGATAAGCGTATCCTCCAGCTCATCGAAAAAAGCTTCATCTATCTTTCTGCCTGTGAAAAGACTTTTTATTTTCTCTCCGAATTTCTTAAAGAACATCATCCCTCCTAAATTCCCAGACGAGCGGCCTGGTAATAATCAAACATCGAATCAAAAAGCTCTACAAGCTGAACAAAACTCACGCCTGCAAAGAGCGTGACAGCAGGATCAAGATCTGCTTCAGTATATATTCCGGAAAGCGAATCTGAAGCCACATAGCAACCGAAGGATAT
>CALXYN010000101.1 GCA_944392975.1 uncultured Spirochaetaceae bacterium
AATGTCCATTTCACGGAAATGGAAATGAGCGTACACCTTCCTTTGCAATCAATGACCGTGATGGTTTCTATCACTGTTTTGGATGTGGGGAATCCGGAGATATGTTTACTTTCGTTGAAAAGATGGATCATGTTTCATTCAATGAAGCAGTTGAAATCCTTGCGCATAAAGCCGGAGTAGAACTTGAAGTTGTTGTAGGAAAGACTGACAGAAAAGACAAGGATGAGATAGAAACTCTGTATGATCTCAACAAACGTATTGCCGGAACATTTCATTATCTTCTGCTGAATAGTGCTGAAGCTGCTGTGGCAAGGGATTATCTTGCCGCCAGAGGTATTTCAAATGAGATGGTGGAGCGCTTTGAGCTAGGCTATGCTCCATCTGATTCTACATGGCTTGAAAGATTTCTGAAAAAGAAAGGTTACTCGGAGGATGTTCTTAAGAAATCCGGACTATTCTCACCCAATAGTTATCCTTATCCGATGTTTGTATGCCGTCTGATGTTTCCTGTCCGTTCCTGGCAGGGGCGCTACCTTGGATTCTCTGGAAGAGATCTTACAGGGCGCGAGAATGTTCCCAAATACAAGAACACCTCGGACACCCCTGTATATTCAAAGCGGCACAATCTTTTTGGTATCTATGAAGCGCTCGATACTTTGAAAAAAGGAAGGCAACCAGCATTGATTGTTGAGGGTAATTTCGATGTTGTCTCCATGCATCAGGCTGGTGTCACATCTGCTGTCGCGTCGCTTGGAACGGCTTTCACAAAAGAACAGGTAAGGCTCCTCTCAAGATATGTGGATAGAATCGATTTGATGTTTGACAGCGATGAGGCTGGCCAGAAATCAACCGACAAAGCAATTGCTTTGATACATCAGGAAGGGCTGGAATGTTCTATTCATACGCTTCAGGGCGGAAAGGATGCTTCAGAGATTCTCGAAAAAGAGGGAAATGAGGCTCTTTATAAAGCTTTTCAGCCTTCTGAGAACGCATTTGAATATCTTGTCAGTAAAGGGACTAAAAAGTATAATATCCAGATAGGCAGGGGAAAGTCTGACTTCGTCAGATATCTTTCTCCATTTCTTAAATCTACAGTATCCAGCGTGGAAAAGGCATCTTACATTGCCAATCTGAGTCAGATACTGAAGGTTTCTGAGGAGTCAATCAAAGCTGATATCTCTTCTGGTTCATCTGAGGAGGTTATGGCTGAGGAGGATGAGAGAGGCATAATTCAGGGCAATACCCCTTATAAAAAACAATTCAATCCGGCAGCTGTTTCCATGGATCTGTTTGCAGTGCTCTATCTTGCAAATCATAGAGATCTGTTCGCTTCTTACAGGTCAAGAATCAGCTTTGGGGATTTGAAGGACAGGGAAGCCCAGATTATATACATGGCGCTTGAAAACGCCATGAGAAATGAGATAACGAGCAATGAGCTCTTCCTTACCATGATTACAGATGAGGACGCAAGAAATGACGTTGCAACCTCCTTCGCTCTTGATGAGTACTCATCAAAGATCGGGAGAAACGCACTGGATGAAGCCGCAGACCGGATTAGCCTCAGAGGAATGGAAGAAAGAAGGGAAGTTCTTTTGAACCAGCTCAAATCATTCTCGGATTCGCTCGATTCGGACCAGCTTTCCGATGCGCTTATGCGCAAGAAAGAACTGGATGAGAAGATTAGCGTGCTCAAAAATGAGCTTTTCAGAAGTACGGGAAAAGAGGAATAAATGGCGGAACAGGATATCAGGAATTCGGCTTTCTACAAAGACTTGATCACACTTTCTAAAGAGCAGGGATATGTCACTCTGCTTGATATAATCTCTGCTATAAAGAAGCATAAGGAAACCTATGGTGACATCGATGCTATTATCGAAATGCTTAAAGATGATGGCGTCCAGTATACTGAAGCAGAAGACGGGGAACCGGATTTTTCCGAGGAACCATCGGAAGAAGATCTTGAGAATTTCGGAGAGGATGATTTTTCCGATGAAATCGAAGATGATGAAACCGAAGTCGATGGTCCTACAGATGAAGATCTTGCTGACATAGAGAGTGAAGAGGATGAAGAGGAAAAAACTCGCCGCAGTGGGGACGAGGATGAGGATGAAGACGAAGAATCTGAAGTCGAAGACGAGGAAGAGGAGAGTCTTTCTGAATGGAAAGGCACCGATGATGATACAGAAGTCTCGACAGAGCGCTTCATAGATATTTCCTCTGTCTCTGAGCATCAGAGCGAGCATAAAAGCCACTCTTCACAGAATCGTTTTGATACATCCCAGGATGATCCTATCAGACTCTATCTCAAGGAAATTGGTAACGAGAACCTTCTTACTGGTGAACAGGAAGTTGAACTTGCCATGCAGATGGAGAATGGTGGCGATATCGTCAGGTCAGTAATCAGAGAAAGTGGTATCCTCATAACATTCTTTGCTCGTGTGATTGACAAGATGAACACACGGATTGAAGAAGATACAGAAGAATCCCTGTCAACAGAGGAACTCAAGGAGTTCCTGTCTGTGCAGAAACGTTATAACTCTGCATACCGTGAGGCAATCGGCAAGGAGATACCAAAGGAGATCAAGGAATATAATGACCTCAAGAGCCGTCTTTTACTTGCAGGAGAGACTCCTCAGCTTACGAATGAAGTCATTACACTCCGCGAGAAGCTTCTTGCAGAACTTGGTGGTATGCCTGATGAATCATCTCCGCTTTATAAGGGCAAGAAAAGAGCAGATTTCGCAACCAGGGAAGAATGGATTGAATTCTGCCGCATGCGTTCAAGAGAGCAGAGATTGAAGGAACTTGAGGATAAGCTCGACAGTCTCAGAAAGGAAGAGAATAATCTTAATCAGAGAATTGCTGAAACTGTAAGTGAGAAAGACAAGCAGTTCCGTCTGGATCATCCAGAGATCAAGGGTGTCGATCTTGAGAAGGAAATCCAGAAAATCCACAGGAAAATCAAGGAAGAGAACAGTTCGACTGAAACTGAACTCCGGAAAAGATATACAGATTTCCGCAGAGAGCTTGAATCTATCGAGAAAGGGGATTATATCCCTGTGACAGATTGGATCACTCCTTTTGAAATCCAGAAGGAAGATATCGATGAAATCACTGATATCTTCATTCATGCAAAGGAGAAAATCATCTCCTGCAATGAGAAGAAGAAAAAGACAGAAGATCATCTGAAAGTATCAAGCACGAAGGAGCTCAGACAGCTTGGCCGTGATCTCGCCACAAGATCCAAGGCAGAGAAGATTGAGGAAGAACTTGGTATGAGTGCAGATCAGATCAAGGAAGAGATCAAAGAGCTGCAGCTTACTGAGAAGGAACTGAGATCAATTGAAGCTGATTTCGAGTGCTCTTCAGAAGAAATCATCCAGGCTGTGAAGAATATCCAGCTTGGACAGAGAATTCTCAAGAGTGCAAAGGACAGGCTCATCAAGGCAAATCTCAGACTTGTTGTCTCCATTGCCAAGAAGTATACCAACCGAGGCCTTCAGTTCTTTGATCTTGTACAGGAAGGAAACATCGGTCTTATCAAGGCTGTC
>CALXYN010000102.1 GCA_944392975.1 uncultured Spirochaetaceae bacterium
CCTGAGTACATTATTTTCATTTTCGCCACTACAGAACTTCAGAAAGTTCCGGCAACAATCCGTTCACGCTGCCAGCAGTTCAGGTTCAATCTCATCGGTCAGGATCTGATTACCAAATGCCTTAAGAGCGCAGCAGAGGATCTTGATATCGAAGCGGATGAGGATGCGCTTTTCTGGATAGCCAAGGAATCTACAGGTTCAATGAGGGATGCCTACACCCTTTTCGATCAGGTTGCAGCATTTTCAGGAAAGCACATCACACTGCAGAAAATAAGGGAAAAGCTTTCAATTGCCGGTTTCGGAGCTATCTCTGAAATTGTAAGAGCATCTCTTACAGGCAATACGGCAGGAGCGCTGGATTCACTTTCTGCTCTTTTTGAGTCCGGTGTATCAGCAGATCAGATTATCAAGGATTCTGCCGACTTCTTCAGGACATTGATGCTTTACAAAGCTGGAATCAGACGTCAGGATATCCTCGGATCCGCACTCTCAGATATTCCCGAGGACATTCTCAGCATTCTTTCTGAAGAGCAGATAGAAGCCGCACTTAAGGCTTTCCTTAATCTGTACAGGGACGTACGATACTCTCTTTCTCCTCGTTTTGAGATAGAGTTGATGATACTCCGCCTTGCTTCCCTTCCATCTCTTGTTTCCCCAGAGTCACTTGTAAAGAAACTTGAGGATATGAAACAAGGTATCGCCGAAGGCAATATTGTTGTGACTGCACCGAAAAAGACTGTAACCGTAACCAGTCAGACAATAGCTGAAGAGGAAAAAAAAACAGATCCTGCTCCGATGATGAGAGAGGAAAAGAAAGAAGAATCTGAACCAGAAGATGAAGAGATGGCAGCGGAGGAGAATTTCTCGCTTTCCTTAAAGGATCTTCCTTCAATTCAGGAAGCTTTGAGAAAAATGGGAAAGTCCATAGCTGCCAGGTATATAACATCAATTGAGAAAATAGAGGAGAATGACGGGATATTCACATTCACCACTTCAAAGGCCCTGGCTTACAACAGTCTCAAGAATGATGAGAAAAGTATCATCAGTGCTGTTGCCTCTGCTTTTGGTGAAAACCCAGTAATCAAGCTGCGCCTTGAAGAGAAAGAAAACGGTGATTCCGGGTTCTCGTCGCAGATGAAGGAACTGAAAGCCTTTTTTGGCGGCAATCTCATAAAAACAAAAGATGATGATACGAAGGAGATAGAAGAACAACATGCCACTGAATCTAAACCCATTCGAACTGATGAAAACTATGGGCTCGATCCAGAGCCAGATGAAGACAATTAAGGAAGAAATCGGAAAGATTACAGCAACAGGAACTGCTGGAGCTGGACTTGTTGAAGCAACTGTAAACGGTGAATTCAACGTACAGAAGATAACGATTTCAGATAGCGTAATGGCAATGAATGACAAAAGCACAATTGAGGTACTTGTCGCTTCTGCTGTCAATGATGCCATCGCAAAAGTAAAGGATGCCACAGAGGCTAAATCGAGGGATATCCTGCAGAATATCGAGAGGAACTCCTGATGGAAGCCTTAGATGAACTGCAGGCACTGATAAAGAAGCTTCCCGGAATGGGCGAAAAGTCTGCACAGAGGCTTTCCTACCATCTGATAAAAACAGACGAGAGCTACAACAAGGCTCTTGGCAATGCAATTGCCACAATCAAAGAGAAGATTCACCCCTGCCCTATCTGCGGCTGCTACACAGAGCATGATATCTGCTCATACTGCTCAGATACAGACAGAGACAGATCTTTGCTTTGCATCGTAGAAGAACCTCAGGATGTGCTTTCAATTGCATCCGCTGGCGCTTATAACGGTCTTTTCCATGTATTAGGAGGCGCAATAAATCCTCTGGGAGGCATCGGGCCGGATTCCCTTTCTTTTCCAGAGCTGATGAAGAGGATTGAGGAAGGTTCTTTCAAGGAGATAATCATTGCCACAAATCCGACAGAAGAAGGAGATACAACAGCGCTTTATATCAAACACCTTCTGAAAGACAGAGGCATCTCACTTTCCCGTCTTGCATCAGGACTGCCTATCGGAGGAGACCTCGGATACGCTGACAAACTTACTCTTATGAGATCTCTCAAAGGCCGTATCAGGCTCTGAGAATGAGAGAGCTATCAATTCAAGGGATATTCCCAATAAAAGCAGGAAAAGTGCTGGGAACAGAACCATCCAGGGAGAGGAAAGTATAACAGGCCTTGATTCTGCAAGAATTGACCCAAGGGAAGGAAGAGGAACAGCAATTCCACACCCAAGATATGAAAGCGTTGATTCCGTAATAACTGCAGAAAGGAATATTGATACTCCCTGAAAAGCCAGGTATGGCATTACATGCGGCAGAATCACACGGAAAAAGATTCTGCTGTTTTTTGCACCAATGCATTTCTCAGCATCTACAAACCCCTCATTCATCAGGAAAGAGGTTCTTGAATAGGATGTTCTGGAGACATCAGCTATATGTGAAAGCGAAATGGCAATTGAAAGCTTGATAAATCCAGGGCCGGATATGGATGCAAGAAAAAGAGCAAGGACTATCGAAGGGACAGCTTTCATTGAATCTGAGACAGAGAGCAGAATCTCTTTCGGAAAACGCGGAAGCGTGTACAGAAAAGATAGCACAATCCCCAGGATAATTGAGAAAAGCGACGTAACAGATGCAACCGCTAGCGAGATTCCGAGACCTCCTGCAACACGCTCAAGGAGACTCCGTCCAAGTGTATCGGTCCCAAATGGTTCGGCAAACGACGGTGGAAGAAGTCTCTGCATGGTATCAATGGAGCCAGTGCCACCAAAGACAAAGGCAAAGACAACAAGCAGAAGAAGAATCATGATACCAGCCCTTCTCATTCCTTCCTCCTGTTTCTCGGATCCAAAAGTGCCGAGACAATCTCTGCAGAGAGTGATGACAAAGAGACCATCAAGGCAACGAGCATCATCAGAATACCAGCAAGGACCGTATCACGGCTGAGTGCAGCGTTTACAAGCAAAGCTCCAAGACCGGGAAGCGCAAAGATTGATTCAACGGCAGCTGACCCCCCTAAAAACGCTGCAGCAGACTGCCCTGTAAGGATGATAAGTATCGGCAAAGACGGTTTTGTAGCACATTTGAAGGCAATCTCACGATTAGAAAATCCAAGGGATGCATAGGTTCTGGAAAATGATTTCTTCATGTTTTCACGAAGAGCCTTTCTGAACATCAGGAGAAGAAGAGCAGAGTGAAGAAGCGCAAGTGAAAGAGAAGGAAGGAAAACAGAGCCAAGATGCAGAAAGAAACCTTCAGATGCCGGAATATAACCGGCAACAGGGAAAATACCCAGTACTGAAGCAAACACAAGAACGAGAAATATTGCTGTGAGGAAAACTGGAGAGGATGAGATGATGACTGCATATGAAGTTGAAATGACACTTCCTGCTGTTTTCTCTTCCAGCGTGAGATAAGAAAGTGGTACTGCAATCAAAAGGGATACC
>CALXYN010000103.1 GCA_944392975.1 uncultured Spirochaetaceae bacterium
CTCCAGCTTCTCCGAAAGTACCACAGAGTTCTATGGCTTCATATCCTTCGTCCTTGAGCCTTGCAGCTACATTAGCAGCTGTTTCAAGATCCGGAACACCGATCATTCTTGTCATATTCTCATTTTCTGGGAACCATACATCGTCTGCTGCGGTGTATGGCCCCATGATCAGAAAAGCATATTTCATGAAAGCAACCTACATTCTTGAATAGAGGTCTTTGTAGATTTCTGCGGATTTTTTCCAGGACCAGTCTTCTTCCATGCCGCGCTTCTGCATATGATCCCAGAGTTCATGACGACTGTACCATATCCATTCAGCATGCTTGATTCTGTCCAGAAGATCCCCGCCTGTGTAGTTATGGAATGAGAATCCTGTACCAGTATCTTCATATTCATTGAATGGTTTTACGGTATCCTTCAATCCTCCGATTTCATGAACGATCGGTATCATGCCATATCTGAGAGCAATG
Organism: uncultured Spirochaetaceae bacterium; assembly: GCA_944392975.1. GTDB lineage: Bacteria > Spirochaetota > Spirochaetia > Sphaerochaetales > Sphaerochaetaceae > Ornithospirochaeta. The sequence goes on from CALXYN010000103.1 coordinate 471, forward strand.
AGCTGTGTGAGGCCGCAAGGTTCAAATGCCGATGGCACAAGGATTGCATCTGCGCCTGCGTAAATCTTATGGGCAAGTGCATCAGAGTAGGCAATGATGGCCCTGACTTTGTCAGGATATTTGCCCTGATAATATCTGAACATATTCTCATAATACGGATCGCCTGTTCCAAGTACGATGATGTTCACATTCAGCGAACAGATCTGGTCCATCACCTGATCTATGATATCTAGACCTTTTTGATCCGTGAGCCTTGATACGATTGCAAGCGTGAGTACATCCGGATTTTCTGCAAGACCGACTTCTTTCTGCAGTTCTGCCTTGTTTTTCTTCCTCTTGCTCTTTCTGTCCTTGATTGTATAAGTCTCGCTGATGTTTTTATCCGTTGAAGGATTCCATGTCTTGTAATCGATGCCATTGATAATTCCCCAGAGTCTATCCTGCCGCCATTTTAGAATATCCTGCAGGCCTTCACCGAACTCCGGTGTCTGGATTTCCCAGGCATAGCTGTTGCTTACAGTCGTAATGTAATCGGAATAGACGAGACCTCCTCTCATCATCGTGCAATTCCAATCATTCTTGGGAATTGATCTGTCTTGATAAGGACTGACAAGAAGACCAGGTTCAAATACCTCGTCAGGAAGGGCAGAAACCCATCTGATGTGCCCCACATCCCATTCTCCTTTGAACCGTATGTTGTGGATTGTGAAGACAGTTCTTATTCCTCTGAAAAACGGATCGCCCTGGAATACAGTATTCAGATATACAGGAATGAGCGACGTCTGCCAGTCATGGCAGTGAATGATGTCAGGACGGAATCCGATAAGTGGAAGCGCAGAGAGCACAGCTTTTGAGAAGTAGGCGAATCTCTCAAGATCCTGATATAAATCGTAGTAGGGGACAACACCACCAAAATACTGCTCATTGTCTATGAAATAGTATGTGATTCCGTCATGAACGAGCCTGTGGACACCAACATAAATCCTGTTATCCATCTGGAAGTAGTAAATACATTCCATCTGTTCTCTCCATGCTGGTTTTATGGCATGGTAATTCGGGATTATTACACGGATATCATATTCGTTTTTATCGAAAGCCTGCGGAAGGCTTCCAACTACATCTGCTAGACCTCCTGTCTTAACAAATGGAACGCATTCCGATGCGGCAAAAAGTATTTTCTTCATTCATTCCTCCCTTTCAACAGAAGAATATTATAATGGCTAATTAACATATTTACATTACTTTTCGTCAGTTGTTGGAACTTCTCTTATTTGATAAACTCCTTTAGTCGGTATGGAGGCGGATATTTATGAAAGCAGTGGAATTATCCCGCAATTATGATCCAAAGGATTTTGAAGAGAGAATATATGAAGAGTGGAAGGCAAAGAAGGAGTTCGGTCCTTCTTCTTCCGATAACGGGCATTTTTCGGTTGTAATGCCACCTCCAAATGTTACAGGTATCCTGCATATGGGCCATGCACTCAATAACAGCCTTCAGGATATCATTGTAAGATATCACAGGATGCTTGGTCTCCCGACGCTCTGGGTGCCTGGTACTGATCATGCCGGAATCGCCACACAGAACGTTGTTGAGAGACAGCTTCAGAAAGAAGGATTGAGACGTCAGGATCTAGGGCGTGAGAAATTCGTTGAGCGCACTTGGCTTGTTAAGGAAAAGCATCACGATATCATCAAGAAGCAGCTTGAAAAGATGGGCTGTTCCTGTGATTGGGATCATGAGAGATTTACAATGGATGAGGGCCTTTCCCGTGCAGTCAGGGAAGCTTTTGTCACGCTATATGAAAGAGGCCTTATCTATAAAGGAAAGTATCTCGTAAATTATTGCCCCAAATGTGGTACGGCGCTTGCTGATGATGAAGTTGAATATGAGAACGTTCCTGGAAAGCTCTATGATGTGAGATACCCTTATGCTGATGGTTCCGGTTTCATAACAGTTGCTACAACCCGTCCTGAGACGATGTTTGGAGATGTCGCTGTTGCTGTGAATCCGGAAGATGAGAGATACACGTCGGTTGTTGGCAAAGAGCTTCTTCTTCCTCTTACTGACAGAAAGATTCCTATTATCACAGACAGTTTTGTCGATAAGGAATTTGGTACCGGTATGGTGAAAATCACACCGGCCCATGATCCTAATGACTGGGAATGCGGCAGAAGACATAATCTTGAAGCAATAAATCTCCTCAATCCAGACGGAACGCTTAATGAGAATGTTCCTGAAAAATACAGGGGAATGAAAGCTGAGGAGGCAAGAAAGCTTGTCGTCGAAGATCTGGAGAAGGCAGGCTATCTTGTTAAGACCACGGATCATGCACATGATGTCGGACATTGCTATCGTTGTCATACAACAGTAGAACCATATCTTTCTGAACAGTGGTTTGTAAGCATGAAATCTCTTGCTGATAAAGCCCTTGCTGCATGGAAAAATGGAGATATCGTATTCTATCCAAGAAGATGGGAGAACACTTATGTTCATTGGATGGAGACTATTCGTGACTGGTGTATTTCCCGTCAGCTTTGGTGGGGACACCGTATTCCTGTCTGGTATTGTCAGGACTGTGGAAAGATGATTGTTTCCCGTACTGATCCTGATGAATGCCCAGAGTGTCATAGCCACAATCTTAAGCAGGATGAGGATGTTCTCGATACCTGGTTCTCATCATGGCTCTGGCCATTCTCAACACTTGGCTGGCCTGAAAAGACACCTGATCTGGAGAAGTTCTTCCCGACAAATACACTTGTTTCGGCTTATGACATCATCTTCTTCTGGATTTCAAGGATGATCATGGCTTCTGAGGAATTTCTTGGTAAAGCTCCTTTCCGCGATATTGTCATTACCGGTCTTGTACGTGATATCCATGGAAGGAAGATGTCAAAGTCCCTTGGAAACGGAATCGATCCAATAGAAGTCATTGATAAGTATGGCGCAGATG
>CALXYN010000104.1 GCA_944392975.1 uncultured Spirochaetaceae bacterium
TGCCAGAGCTTTTCCTGTTCTGCCTTGTTAAGGCATTTCAGGTCAAGCTTCATTTCAATGACAACAGGACGCATCGAGGCGTGTCGGGCACGGGTTTCCTTGCCGTGCTCCTTGATTGAATTATTCTTCCTGGTGCGTGCTGATTCGTACATAATTCATTATATCATATCAGATTACATATGCCAACATTTTTAGCAATTCATCTCCACCCTGTAGAGGATGGAGTCTTCTTGCTGATATTTGGATAAATTGTATCGAATTGCAAAAAGTACTGGGGAGTTAGCAATGAAAGATCCTACCCAGCACATCAGCCAATTCAAGAGAAAATATTTCTGACACAATCTGCCATGGCATGTCCAAGGTTCATATGGCCTTCAGCATCCATATGTACATTGTCACAACCAGGGGACGCAAAAAGCGAGGCATCCATGAAATGGACTCCAATGCTTAGAGCTTTCTCCTCAAAGACTTTAGCTAAAAGCAATGATTTCTCATATGATGACGAATCGAAAAGCACACATCCGCATTTCCAGGGTTCTTTTCCCATGTGGATAGGAGAAGCAAGTAGCACATCAGGCGTATCGCACCATTCTGGGTATCTATACCCAATAATTTCCTCCGCTATTCTCCCCACGCCTTCTGCAATTGCTTCTGGAGTTGCCGCATAGCAATTCTTACAATCATTTGTTCCAAGCATTACTATCACAAGATCCAGAGGATAATGCGTTTTAAGAATAGCCGGCAATGCAGATAGGCCACGTCTATATGGAAAAAATGGATCCTCAAAAGCTGTAGTCCTTCCATTAAACCCATCTTCTATGACATGGTACCCAGAACCAAGCTCTGCCTGCATCACTCCAGGCCATCTCACGCTATATGGCCAGCGCTCTCCATTATTCGGATTGCATCCATTCGTATTAGAATCCCCAAAACATAATATGGTCCTAAGTTTTTCACACATATCAGAATTCTAACACACCGAACAATGGTTTTCAGGTATTACATATTATAGGAAGACAAACAGCTTTCAGATTTGGATTTCCCTATGACTTCGGTGTATCAGAATCATCAGAAGACAGTGAAAAATCATCTTGGCAGTTTCCATTCAGAGAACTGTCATATTTTCTTATATACTCCTTCGTTCCTTCTAGATCACCAGCGTAAAGATACTCCCTGATAATATTATTGTGGTGCCGCATATCATGCCTGAAACGCTTTGCGCTATCTATAATTCTTCTCTCTGCTTCAAGCTCATTATTCAGAAGCTTCTCACTGGAAAGGAGCATGGATTCATCATTGCGGTTCTTCAGAAGTCGTATCATCTGGAAAACGATTCCATATACAGAAGTCACAAGGATGAAAAGGCAAAAGAAGATAATCATGCTTACTGCAAAATCGCTTATCACGTAGAAAAGAGAAAGCATCACAAGGAAGGCCACAACTGCAAATACACATATAGAGAAAGCGGCCAGGATACCCCAGCCTTTGCGTATTCCATCGAAGAAAACAAAAAGATGCTCTTTAACACCAGAACAGAGAACAATAATACAGACCATTGACATCACAGCCAAAGTTACAATCATGACAAATTCACTGTATCTGGGGTCGATATAAGGAAGCAGGGAAAGGCATAGGGAAAGATCAGCCCCAAACAGATAATAAACACAATATGAAGTGAAAAGAAATACGGACTTCAGGACAGGTCCATTCCAGACAGCAATTGAAATCAGCAGATAAACAGCCGATGCCAAGACAAGAAGGACCCCGCCTGAAACAACATCAAACACCCCAAAACACAGCAGAATGAATAATGAGAAAAACTCTAGAAACAGAAAGGAACAGGCCCAAATCAGCCATGGCTTCCGTAACTTTGCCTTTGATTCACAAATAAGCGGCAACGTAAGTGCATGGCTCAGGAAAATTAATGATATGCGTAAAAAATCTCATGACATCACAGTACATTCCTTTCTGGCAGCGGCAGTAATATCCTTGTAACGAATACATTATCCGAATTAGAACATTCCATGACCCCGTTATGCCTCTCAACAACCAGCTGAACACTTCTCAGGCCCATACCTCCCCCTGTTTTTGTTGTATACGGTAGCAGGCCATTCCACAGCACAGGTTCTTTAACACTGTTCCTGATCTCTATCAGGAATGATGAATGTGAAACAGTCATATTCACAACAATGAAAGGCTCTGCAGAATTTGAGGCAGCTTCATATGCGTTCTCAAGGATATTTCCGAGGACAATAGTGAACTCGGGATCGGATACAGGCAGTTCTTCGGGAATCCTGATTCTGAACTGATAATCAATCTCATTCTCTTCACATTTTCCTGCAGTGATTCTCAGCAAAGCGTTAACAATACTGTTTCCACACCAGATTCCTGTTTCAGAGGATATGACGGACTCATCATATGCACTCAGATACCGGATGGCTTTCTCAGCATCATTGTTCTCCAGTATCTTGAGAAGCTTGAGATTATGCTGATGCATATCTGAAACCTGCCTGGAATAAGAATCAGCATACCTCTTCTCAAAGATCAGTTCATTCTCCAGCAGTTTCTGCTTCACCCTCATGAGGTCGATTCTCTCAGTCTCATTCATCAGTCTTATGAATGAAAAGACAACTGCAAAAGAAGCGCCCATAAGGACAATCATGACTATAAAAACAATAAGCTGGACTTCCACAAGGCTTATAAAGATTGCTGACAGTGATATATATGAAACGATGAGTCCTGCAAGAATAGCAAACAAAAGCAGACTGCCCCACCCTTTGTGTATGCTTCTGACGGTAACCATCAACGGTTCTTTCACCTTTACAATCAGCAGCAAAAGAAGAAATGACAGAAAATTCCGAATCACTATACTGCTCCAGACAGAGTTGTTGAACAAATACACAGAAAGACAGTTTGCCAACAATACGCACAGCATGAAGCAGATTACATCACACATCAGAATGAAAAGAGTCTCAATGATAGAATATGAGGATGTGCAGGCAAATACCAATGCATATAGAATAATCATGAAGATCATGAGGACCTTAAATGACAAGAACTCCGATTCTGTAATATGGAAAACAAAGCTGCTGAAAAAGAACATCATCACTGAAAAACAGAACCAGACAAGCTTTGGATATCGTATGGATGGTGCTGGCTTTGACAAGACATACAAAGTAAATCCATGCGTCAAAATGGTACCTAATATTCTTGCAATTGCCTCTGCTGTTATACCGTTCAACTATCCTCCACAACGCTGTTACAGCCTTCAAAAGTCCAATCCAGAAAGGTCTTTCTCAGCTTTCTGAAATCACCCCGCTTGATCAGAATCGTATCGTTATTGATCAAAGTTATATTAGTAGGAGAAATCACTCTGATTGCAGACAGGTTCACAATATATCCCCGGTATGGC
>CALXYN010000105.1 GCA_944392975.1 uncultured Spirochaetaceae bacterium
CATCTTCAATTGTAAGATAACCGTCCTCAACACTTCGGAAAGACCCAAACTCTTCAGTCCAGACAATATCACCATGAATAGAGAACGCTGCCATAATAAATCCTCCCGGATGTAGCTGGGCTTTTACGGCAGCCGGTAGATACGCCTCTCCTTATCAGAGGCTTATACATCCTTGCTTATATTCTAACATGAAAAAGATGTTTTGCAAAATTCTTATTACCATACTCACAATCAGAACAATACAAAGAATGGATTCGCCTGTTTTCCCGAATAATCCTTTTTCATCTATTCTCTACATCTAAAACACATATTTCCTGATTAAAGCTTCATTGCAGTAATTTAAGCAATGAGCTAGCATCATGATGTGAATTATAGCAATCCACGAGTACGAAGGACTAAAAATTATCTTAAAGAAGCACTGATAGAACTTCTGAAAACGACACCGTTTGAAAATATAACCATCAAGGCTATATGCCAGAAAGCGGCAGTCAACAGAAGCACGTTCTATGCCTATTATTCCTGTCCACGTGATCTGATTGAAGAGATTGAGCATGATATTCTTTCAAAGCTGCCGGATTATGATCCTGTAGCACATAAGCCATTCATCGAATCAATAACCCAATTCATGCAATATATAAAGGACAACGAAACTACATTTCGCATACTTCTTGCCTCTTCTGCCGACACATCTTTCGGAGAGCAGATTATCTCTGCCGTGATGGACAAATATGATGAGTTTTCCAATTTCACAGATGAAAGTGAGAATGAAATGCGTTTCATATTCTTTGTTAACGGTGTCCTTGGAGTTGTCAGAGAGTGGATAACCAGCGATTTCAGACTCAGTGTGGATAAAATCTCCCGTCTGATTGTTGACATGGCTTTCCGCTCAGCAGGAATAAATCCCGCAAACGCATACAGAAAAAGTTACTGATTAAAGAGAAGTCTTTTTAACGGTTTCCTTCCAGTCATTAGAAGAACTATTATCTTTCTCTCCTGCAAAACCGGAACGAATGACAGCTACAGTATTTGACCATTTTACCGTACGCGAAGGAAATGAAGCCATGAATTCTCTTTCTGAGAGACCCGTTCTTTTATAGCTTTGTTCATAGAATCCCGAGAGCGCAGCATCTGTCAGGCTCCTATCTTCGCGTTCAACAACATAATCAATTTCAGCTGATGGAAAATAATGCCTTATCGTGCTTTCAAGCTCCTCTTTTCCCCATGACGTGAGAGGATTGGAGAGAGAGTATATCTCCTTTTCAGCTTCTTTAAGCTTTTCTCTGTTTTCTTCAGATGCATAATCTGAAAGACGGGAAGAAAGGACTGGAATCGATTCAAGAAGTGCAAGTTTCCCACCTTCTTCAAGGCGGTTTCTTATAAGAGGGAGAATGGCTGAATCCCTTTCAAGTCTTGATAAAACATTCCTCCCTGAAACAACTGAGAAAGTCAGTCCATCTTCCAGAGAGGAAAACGCCTCCTTAGCCTCAGAGACAAGAACCATTGGACGAAGAAGCTTGTCAAGCTCGGAAGAAAAATGCTCTATAATCTCCTTCTGTTCCTTGGTCTTTACAACTGCAACACTCAAGCCTTCAGGATTTTTCTTCATCAAAGGCCACAGAAGCAGGCCATGAGAAGCATTGAGAACGATAATGTTTGCATACCTGGGGATATCAAGACCCGAATAAAGTTTTCCAACAAGCTTCAAAAGACTCTCAGAACGCCCGGAAAGGGCTCTCTCAACCCATTTATCACGAGCTTTATCACCAGGGGAGAAAGTAAGATTCTCCCTATATAAATCTTCAGTCACAGCTTCAAGCTGTGCCTCACGGCGGAGCATCACCTCATCCTTTATTGTCTTTTCATAACCAATATCTCCGGGCTTATAGTAAATCTTTCCCTGCAGCCCTGTCGGAAGATACTGCTGCGCAACCCAATGGTCGCGGTATGAATGCGGATACATATACCCTTCTCCATGGCCAAATCCCTTGCTGTCACGGTTTGGATCGCGGAGATGATTAGGCACTTCCTCAGCTTTTTCCTTTTCTACATCTGAAAGGGCATCAAAAAAACCAAGAGCACTGTTGCTTTTAGGAGCTGTAGACAGGTAAATAGCACTATGAGCAAGATGGAAACGCCCTTCTGGCAACCCTATTCTATCAAAAGCTGAAGCATCTGCCTCCACTACAGCAACAGCATATGGATCTGCCATTCCCACATCTTCTGCAGCAAGAATCTCCATACGCCGGAATATGAACCGTGGATCCTCGCCTGCCGCAACCATACGTGCCAGCCAATAAAGTGCAGCATCAGGGTCAGACCCCCGCAGTGATTTTATAAATGCTGAAATAACATCAAAATGATAGTCACCCTCTTTATCATAGAGAACGACTTTACGCTGTATTGATTCTTCTGCGGTCTCCTTGGAAATATAGATTGAACTTCCATCTGGAGGAGGATACGAGTCAGGGGTGGTCTCCACTGCCAGCTCTAGTGCGTTCAGAAGGGATCGAGCATCGCCGTTTGCAACGGAAACAAGGTGCTCAAGAGCCCCATCTTCAAATGTGATAGAGAAACGCCCATAACCTCGCTCTTTATCATTTATTGCTTGCAATGCTATATCATGAAGATTCTCATCCGTAAGCTTTTTCAGCTGGAAGACCCTGGAACGAGAGACAAGTGCTGCATTGACTTCAAAATACGGGTTTTCCGTCGTTGCGCCAATTAGAATGAAGGTACCATTTTCAACCCATGGAAGAAGCGCATCCTGCTGGCTCTTGTTCCAGCGATGGACCTCATCGATAAAGAGAATCGTACGCATACCATACATTTCCCTTCGGGTCTTTGCATCTTCTATCTCACTTCTGAGTTCCTTAACTCCAGAAAGAACAGCATTCAAAGTAGAGAAATGGCTCTTTGTTGTATTGGCTATGACTCGGGCAAGCGTCGTTTTTCCCGTTCCCGGTGGTCCGTAGAAAATAACCGATGAAAGCTGATCTGCCTGGATAGCACGTCTGAGCAAACGCCCTTTTCCAAGTATATGATCCTGACCGATATACTCATCCAGCGTGCGTGGCCGCATCCTTGCAGCAAGAGGTTCTTCCGTCTTGTCCATTGAAGCTTCAAAAAGATTCAAAACGTTGCCTCCCAGAATACGTAGTATGGTGACTCACTGTT
>CALXYN010000106.1 GCA_944392975.1 uncultured Spirochaetaceae bacterium
AAATCTTAAAGGATTTCATCCCTCTTTTGTTACTTTGTTATTTCTTCAATCCCACAACTTTCTGAACAGAGCCTTTTTATTTGTTGCAAAACTGGAACAATAACATTTGACAGGAGCTTCTGATTCTTGCTTAATGCCAGATGCTTCACATCATGAGCGATCAGATTGCAACCTGTAACTCTTTATCTGTAAGGAGAACATTGAGCTTGTTTCTTCTCTTGTAGAAATGATTTTCCTTTGCCAATCTTGCATGATAATGTTAAAGACCGTTTTTTAGGAAAGAGCAAAGGTGACTTCAATTTCTGCTTTTATCACCAGCATGCCATTTTCACAGGATGTAGTAACACCATTTTCTGTGATGTTCTCTATGCCATTTACCTTCATTTCTGCAGCTTCTGCCAAGATTTTTCCCTTTGCAAGTGCGTCTTTCACAGCTTTTTTCAGAGCTTCTTCTTTATGTTTGTTCAAATCTGAATGCTCAAATTCCGGTTTCTCTATTCTTATTCCAGAAATTGATGAAAGAAGCATGAAAACTGAACTCACATTTTCAATCCTGTTGATATGTACCGTAAGTGTTTCCTCAGCCTTCTCTCCGGAAAGCATGAGCTGTCCTCTTTCTGTTTCTATATCGGAAGAGATGATGAGTGGCGCTATCTCAATCTCAGAAGGCATTATGGAGTTCTTCTCAAGAATTGTCTTCACGTCTGCGATTTTCGATGATGTGCGGGCAACGGCACTTCCAGACCAGTCATCTGTATTTTCTACGTTCACTTTTATGAATGCACTATCGGGAAAGAGCTTTATTTCTCCTTTTCCCATTGTGATGAGTGTTGAAGTGCCTGTTGATTTCATAACCCTTTTTCCTTCTTTATCCGCTCGATATTTTTGTCAAAAGGAGGGTAGATGATGCCTTCTTCTGTAATGATCCCGGTTATATTCTGATGCGGGGTGATGTCAAAAGAAGGATTGAAGACATGAATATCTGCCGGAGCAAGTTGTATTTCTCCCATTTTCCTGACCTCATCAGGATTCCTTTCTTCAATAGGTATATCTTTTCCTTCTTTCATAGAGAAGTCTATCGTTGATGTCGGTGCGACAGAGTAGAAGGGCACGCCATATTCCTTTGCAATTACAGAAAGCGGGAATGTCCCTACTTTGTTTGCCACATCTCCATCTGTCGTGATTCTGTCTGCTCCAAGAATTATGGCATCGATCTTTCCATTCTTTATAAGTGTGGCTGCTGCACTGTCTGGAATGAGAGTAGTTGGTATTCCAGCTCTTGCCAGCTCCCATGCTGTCAGTCTGGCACCCTGGAGCAGCGGTCTTGTCTCATCTGCATAGACCTGGATTCCCATTCCCTTGAAGTGAGCTTCCTTTATGACACCTAATGCTGTTCCCCATCCGCAAGTTGCCAGTGCTCCAGCATTGCAATGGGTAAGAATTGTATCTCCTCTTCTGATTACGGAGATTCCGATTTCTGAAATTCTATGATTTATCTCTCTGTCTTCTTTGACAATCGTATCAGCTTCATTCAGAAGAGCCTCTTTGTCATACCCTGACTCTTCTGCTTTCCGCATCATCCTGTCCACAGCCCACATCAGATTTACAGCGGTAGGTCTTGCTTTCCTGAGATCTGCAGAGAGCTTTTTGAAAAGCTCCCGATTATCTTCAGATTCGAGAAGTGCAAGATAGACTCCATAAGCTGCAGCACCACCTATTGCAGGTGCTCCCCGGACTATCATGGTTTTTATTGCATCTGCAACTTCTCCAGATGTCCTGCAGTCTTTGTATATAAATTCTGCAGGCAGCTTTCTCTGGTCAATCAAACGCAGACAACCATCAATGAATTCAAGTGCTTTGAAATTCTCTTCCATTTGTTCACCGCCTGAGAATGTCTTCCCATCTTTCATTTGTTTTTGCTATCGCCTCGGCTTTGTCTATGGTGAGAAGTTTTCCTCCCTCCAAAAGCTTTCTTCCCTTACAGAACACCGTATCTACATTCTTTCTGTCTGCTGAGAATACAATTGCCGAGAAGGGATCGTTAAGAGGTGACATATTGGCATCTGATGTATTTATAAGCACGATATCTGCTTCCTTTCCTTTCTCGATGGTTCCTATCCTGTTATCGAGTCCTAAAGCTTTTGCACCGCCAATTGTCGCCATTTCAATGATGTCATAAGGCCTGACTGCCGATGGTGTCATATTTGCAATAGTCTGTAACAGCGCCGCAGTATTCATTTCCTTGATCATTGAAAGATTGTTGTTTGATGAGGCCCCGTCGGTACCAAGGGCTGTGTTTATGCCTTTTTCCCTGTACTTCTTGACCGGAGCAATTCCGGAGGCAAGTTTCATGTTGGATGCCGGATTATGCACGATGGAGACATCATGCTCTTTTAGAATCTCCATCTCTTCTTCGTTGATATGGACTCCGTGTGCTGCATATACAGGTACGGAGAATACTCCGATGTCATTGAAAAGCTCTACAGGAGTCTTACCATAAGCTGCGATACAGTCATCTACTTCTTTTCTTGTTTCCGAAAGGTGTGTGTGAAGTCTTACGCCTCTTTCCTTGACCCATTCTGCAGCTCTTATATAACAATCAGGTGTTGAGGTATAAATTGCGTGGACAGCGGCATCTAGGCGTAACATGTCATCGTTTCCGATTGCTTCCAGTATCCTTGGCGCGATTGCCTCAATTCGGAATTCTGCATCTTTTTCATCGTTCATGAATGTCTGCCCGATGATTCCTCTGATTCCAGCTTCCTTTATGGCCTTCACCGTATTCCATGCATGGAAGTACATATCTGCAAACACGGTGCAGCCTGACTGTATGAGTTCTGCAGCACCAAGCCTGGATGCCTGATATATATCCTCGTCATTGAGCTTATCTTCAATTGGGAATATCTCGCTGAGCCAGTCCTGGAGATTCTCGGCAGTATCCTTGTAGTTTCGCATCAGCACCATTGATAAGTGAGTATGTGCATTCACGAATGAAGGCAGGGCTATCATGCTGGATGCATCAATTATGCTGTCTGCACTCCTTTCTACCTGGCCAATCTCTGTTATTATTCCGTTTTCTATCATTATACT
>CALXYN010000107.1 GCA_944392975.1 uncultured Spirochaetaceae bacterium
CTGACTGTATATGTATTGAGTCCTGCAAGCTGTGCGGTCTTTTTGTATCCGTATCCCTGCTCAAAGAGCTTTAGACATTCCTTTCGCTTCTCGTTTGGAATCCTCTGCCTCTGGAGGGACGTGGCATTTCTATCCATATCCGCCTCCTAGGAGGAAGTACCTGTTCCCCTTAATGAGGAACAGATACTTAAGATTAATTACTCGAGACTCGAAACAACATTGAGTGTGATTTTAGCATCGTCAACAAGCTCTCCGCTTGAGTTAAGGAATGGCTTGATGTTTACTGTAAGAGGGCCAGTCTCTGTGGTGACAAAAGTAACTGAACCAGTTGATGTCGTTTTCCCGCCAAATTCAACAGATTCTACTTCAAGAGTAATGTTACCGTAAGGAATGTAATCTTCTTTATCAACTACAAACTCATTAATGTTATAACTCTGGCCATTAAGAACCTTACCATTCTCAATTCTTCCCTCTATATCAGCAATTGAAAGAGTTCCTGTCACAGTAACATTTGCAACGCTAATGAATTCAGAAGTTGTTACATACTCTGTAATCTCTTCACCTGTAGCATCTGTATATGTTACAGAAAGACTTACCTTATTGCCGGCTGCAAGAAGATCTTTACCTTTTGGTTCTACAACTTCAACCGCTGGTGCCATATCCGTTTCTGAACCTTCAACAGACCAACCAGTTACAGCATAGTCTTCTGCATCATAACTGATTTCCTGTCCATAGAGCGGCGTGTAATTTACAGTTGCAATAAATCTATCGCCTGTCTTCTGGATATATGACTGACCTGCTGGAATTGATACTGGTGTCTCATAGAAATTTGTATTACCACGATAATAGAAGTTTGCATTCTGCTGAACATCCTTAACCGTAAGATCTGCAACGTTTACATCTTTTCCATCAATGATAATTCCATAAGAATCAAGCTTTTTGATTTTTCCAGTCTCGTTTGCTGTATAAACAGCTACTTCAACAGGAGAGTTAACCATTGGCTGATCGGCGGAATTTACATTTGTATAATCAACATCAACAAGAATCTTTGAAGGTTCAGCATCTTCAAACTGATCTCTAACATTGAGGAAGCCCCAATAAACCTGTGTATCACCATTCTTATCAACAAGACTATACTCAGCATAGATGTAAACAGGATTATCACCTGCGAGAGCCGTGTATCCGAGTTTTTCATCATAGTTAGCTTCATCATCAAGTGCCGTGATATCTGCTGGAGTTGTTGCAGTAACTGTTGATTTTGTTGTTGTATAGACAACTTCGAGGTTATCGAGATTTACATCCACCTTCTCGCCATCAAGAGTTACCTTGAATGGAGCAATTGCCTCACTGGTAAGCCCCTCAATAACACCAGAAATATCATCATAATACTGAGCAACAGGCCAATTGAATGTAGAAGCTGGCTTAAGAATATCAGATATTCTGTTATCATAATTTGTAACCTTTGCTTCTTCAAACTCATTTGTATCGACAAGAACAGCATTTGCACTATAACGTGTAGTAACACCAAGATAATCAGCAACAATATAAAGGCTCTGGGATGCTGTAACTGTATCTGTAGCATTTATAGCTGAAAGATCTGACTTCACATGCCTGAGTTCAACATCTTCCACTGAAATATTCTCTGTTGTATCACCGTAAGCAAGCTGGACCTTGAAGATACTTGGATCAATTTCGATATCAGCAATCTCTGTTCCTATAACATATGGTGTGTAATCAAGCTTCTCACCATAAGCAAGAGAAACCTTTGTCCGAGCCTCAACTACAGAAATTGTTTTTCCTTCTGTCTTTGTCTGTATTGTATCAGCATCATTGAATTCAACACCAACAAGAAGTCCTTTATCTGTATATGCTCTGAAATCACTATCAGTAATCTCTTCATTTGTAACAGGATCAACATAGAAAAGCCTGATACTTTCACCAGGATTTGTCTTAACAACTCCCTGTGTTCCATTTGCAAAGTTTGCTGTAAGTTTTACATCCTTGAAAGAAGGAGTAGGAACTTCCTCATATGCAAGAGCTGGTATCTTTCCTGCAGTTGGAATAGTGATAGAAACAATGCTTGTGATTGTATCCGCAGTTGGAGCAAACACGGCCTTATAAGCATAATCACATGTTATCTGAGCTGCACTATATGGAACACCAACTGTGGCTCTAATAGTTGCAACAGCATCATAGTTTACAGCCTCACCAGAGAATTTAACTCCATTAAGACCATAATCTACTATGTCATATTCACTTGCATTAAGAACTACCGACTTTCCTTCTCCATAATATGCAGTTACAACTAAATCTGATTCATCCATATCAACAGCCATTGCAGATCCATTTGAGTCAAAGGTAATTGCATAACCGTCAACCTCTGTTCTTGGAGCGACTGTGATATAGTTGATATCATAAGTAGTTGCCATACCTTCTGCATAAACTGGATTGTTATCAGAGTTATATCCTACCAATGCAGATACAGCTGAACCGTTGTAAACCTTGTTATTACTTGCAGTTGCATCATCAAGAGTTACTGCAGCTGTTGCAATCTTCTCTGATTTACCATTGTCATAAACAACATATACAGAGAACTTTGAGGCATTGAATGCCTGACCTGAAAGGATATCTCCATCCTGAATAATGTATCCGCTCTTTACAGACTGCGGCATATCTGGAAATACCGGTGCACTGTCACATCCTACAAACATAGCAAGAGCCATGACTGCAACGATGCACGTCAAAAGAATAGATCTCTTTTTCATCTAATCTCTCCTCCGTAAATTTCTACTAAGAAGAGCCTACCCCCCCCCCGGTAACAATTTGTCAAGTGATTTGTTCTCATTGAACCGTCTTTTTTTAGTGGACACAAAGAATCAAGGGTATAAACTTTTAGGAGGTGTATATGGCATACACGAATCAGACTTGGCCAGCAATAATCGGGCTGGACCTTGGCAAGCAGACCTATTCTGGCTGCAGGCTTTACG
>CALXYN010000108.1 GCA_944392975.1 uncultured Spirochaetaceae bacterium
GGAGGCGTGAAGTAATTAAGCTGCATGAAAAGCTTATTATCTTCCGTCATATTGATATAGACAGTGCCCATCGCCATACAGCCTAACAGAGGGGAGACATCAAGGACTGAGCATACTCCGCAGAATGCAAAGATCATGGAAACGGAGATGATAAGACGATTATCATCTGAATGTTTCTTTAAAAGAAGAAGCTTTAAAATAAGACCGAACACGCTTCCAAGAACAAATACTCCACAGTTTACGGCAATAGGCTGTAATATGCTCAGAGCATCAACCCGTGCACCCAGGTTAAGCGCTACGGCAAGGGATATCGCAACGCTGTAAAGCACGAGGCCAACAGCATCATCGAGTGCAACGATCTGTAAAAGAGTGTCGACAAAGT
Organism: uncultured Spirochaetaceae bacterium; assembly: GCA_944392975.1. Taxonomy (GTDB): domain Bacteria; phylum Spirochaetota; class Spirochaetia; order Sphaerochaetales; family Sphaerochaetaceae; genus Ornithospirochaeta. The sequence continues at coordinate 383 of CALXYN010000108.1, forward strand.
TTCCATGAGCTCCTGTCTGCCTTATCGTCATCATCGTAGAAGCTGGTGCGGTTGCCGAGGCCAAGGCAGAGAGGACAATGGAGAATGAGATGTTTATACCAAGGAGAAAGTAAGTGACAATAAATACGACAACTGTTGCCATACAGGCTTCCAACATCGTAAGAATCACGATTTTCATTCCGTTCTGCTTAAGCGTTGTGATGCGGAAAAACTCTCCTGTACTGAATGCTATGAAGGCCAATGCAATATCAGACAGGAAATCCGTACCAGCGATAAAAGTCTCAGGAATAAGATTCAAACAGTAGGGACCAATTAAAATACCTGTTATGATATAGGCAGTTACATTAGGAAGCCTGAGATACTTTGTAACACGTGTCATCGCAAAGCCCAGAAAAAGCATTAAAGCTATCGATATGATTGCAGATGCAATTGAATTTGAAAGCATTGCATTTCTTATAAGCTGTGTCACCTGAAAATACCTCCTTGTAAAATATTGGATTCATGGTATACTCGAAAACTGATAAAGAAAAATTATTTTTTTTTCTAAATCTATAAAAGAATTTTATGGATAATTATTATGCTTAGTACAAAAACACAGACTCTTATCACCGTCGCAGAGACTAGAAATTTTACGAAGGCCGCAGAAATCCTGTGTCTTACCCAACCAGCTGTAAGCCACCATATAAGCCAGTTGGAAGAAGAGCTCGGCGTATCTTTATTTATCAGGAAAAAGAATGGACTTGAGTTGACCCCAGAGGGAGAAGCAGCGGTAAAATGTGCTAAAAGAATGGGTGTGCTATATAACAAGCTCATAAAAGAGCTTTCGGATATAGAACAACAGCCTACAAAACTGTCTATTGGTATCACACATACTGCTGAAAGCAATCTCACAACTGAAGTTCTTGCAAGATGCAGCAGCAATACAGATGGCCTAAGTATTATGATTATTACTGATACCATAAAAAATCTTTATGCAAAACTTGTTAACTATGAACTTGATCTTGCGATTGTAGAAAGTAATGGATGTCCTGATCCTTTCAGTTCCCTGGTATTGAATACCGATTTCCTCGTCTGTGTCATGTCGAGTGAACATCCCTTTACCAATAATGCCATGATTACTCTTGATGAGTTGAAAAAAGAACCATTAATTCTTCGCCTTCCCACATCAGCGACTAGAGTTCAGTTCGATCAAGAGCTTAGAAACCTGAATGACTCGCCAGACAACTACAATATCATAATCGAAGTAGACAACATCGCAACGATAAAAGACCTTGTAAAAAAGAATCTAGGGCTTTCCGTTCTTCCCAGAAGCGCATGTTTAAAAGAGATTAAGAAAGGAAATCTTATCGCACTCCCGATTGAAAACCTCAGCATGGTACGGGAAACAAGGCTTGTGTATAACAAAGATTTTTCCCGAAAGGATGTTCTGCAAGCAATTACCGCGACATATAGGGAAACACTTGGAAAATATAGCAATTAGAACTGTCAAATGAAAAAGATAAAGGAGTTACCGCTATTTTATGGAACACTCCTTTATCCTTCTTCCTTCTTTTAGAATCAGTCCTATGTTCAACCAGGGGCACAAGCCTGGAAAGAATCGAGTAACTGACTGCTCCCACAGGCAAGCCTGTGGTATTCTGGTGAATAGGTGTAAGAGTCAGTTGAAAATGCGACCAAGGGGGATGCGGACGATTTCTTGGACCTAAGCGATAGTTTTATCTTTCATGATCTTCGACCTAAACTCAGGTGGGCTGAGGCCTCCAAGTGACATCTTTATTCTTTTTTCATTGTACCATCCACTCTGAGTATGAAATCCTGTATAGAGATGCCTTTCCAGGCCTTCCCATAGAACATCTCATTCTTCAGCCTTCCGAAAAACCCTCACAAGCAGAATTGTCGGGAGAACAGCCCTTTTTTGACATGGATCTTGTGAGTCCCGCTTCGGCCATGATGTCAATCCATTCAGGCCATTTGTAATGGCCTCCCCTGCCTGAGTGAATTATCGTCTCATTGCAGTCTTCAAGCTTTGCGATGCCATTTCGAAGCATGCTGTTTGCAAGTTCCGCATTTTGACTTGTTCCGATACTCCAGGAGATCACCATTCCATCATAGCAGTCACAATCGGCGGGAAAAACGCCTCATACGTTCTGCTTCCTGCTAAATCACTTATCTTAGTACGGTCAAAAACAGCAATATAACCAACAACTGACGTCTATTTGATAAAGGGTTCCGACAACCATTGCCAGGAAACTTAAATATCAGAGAAAAACATAAATTGCCTATTTTTATCTGAAGCAGTGAAATTACGACTGAAAAAGAATCGAAGGCAAACGCAATTTTTATCCAAATATCAGCAAGAAGACTCCATCCTCTACAGGGTGGAGATGAATTTCTAAAAATGTTGGCATATATAATCTGATATGATATAATAAATTATGGACGAATCAGCACGCATCGAGAAGAATAATTCAATCAAGGAGCACGGCAAGGAAACCCGTGCCCGACACG
>CALXYN010000109.1 GCA_944392975.1 uncultured Spirochaetaceae bacterium
CAAGGAGAGGACTTACAGATATGCATCTGATGAAAATGTTCTTTACCCGTTTGGATTCGGCCTCACCTATGGTAAGGCTGAGGTGGAGGATATTTCCTGGAAGTTGGTTGATGGAACGCTTTCTCTTGATGTTGCAATCCGGTCTGAAGGTGAAACCGAGGATGTCCTGCAGGTTTATGTGAAGGATATGGATTCGCCGTTTGCTGTAAGAAACAGGAGTCTTCAGGCATTCAGGAGAGTGAAGTTCTCGGGTGGAACGGAACATGTTGCATTCGAGCTTCCGCCTTCTGCGTTTGAGAGTGTCGATAATGAAGGAAAGAGGGTGATTTCAGGGTCAAGATATTCCGTGAGCGTAGGTTTTTCCCAGCCAGACCCTGTCAGCATTTCCCTCACAGGCTCAAGACCTCTGGAATTTGAATTTGTATACAGGCCTTGACAAGAATAATCTCTTTTGCTATACAGACTTCAGTTTCATTAAAGCAATTTAAGGGACCGGCTAGGGTCCCTTTATTTGTGAATGGAGGAATATGCTGACAGAAGAGGCAGGGAAATCCAGATTGTTCTCTGAGATTGACGAGCTTGTAAGAGGATTGTCTCTTAAGATCGTCGAAGCTGTGGATGCAGTACATCAGGGCACGCATCATATGAGGGTTGTTGTCTATAAACCAGATGGAGATGTGAATACAGATGACCTTGCATCTGTTTATAACATCATCTATCCGAGATATAGCGTCATATTCGGTGACAGGGATCTCGAGCTTGAGGTTTCATCACCGGGACTGCAGAGGAATTTCAAGGATGTGATTGAATTCAGCATATTCACCGGGAAACTTGTAAGAGTTTACAGTGTTTCGCGTTCTTCATACATCATCGGACGTATAGCGGGAACGAATGAGGATTCTGTAAATCTTGATGATGCAGAAATCGAAGGCGGCGATAGCCTTGGGACAATCACGCTTCCATTCTGCGATATCGCGAAGGCAAAGCTCGAATATAGATGGGAGGCATAGGAATGCTTGACTTGACTGATGAAATCAATTCGATGATTACCGAAAGACACATGGATGAGGATAAGGTTCTTTCCCTTATCCGCGATATGCTGGTCAGTGCTTACAAACGCAAGTTTGGAACGGATGAGAATGCTGTTGTACGCTTCTTTCCTGGAAAGACTGGCGAGGAAAACAGGGCTGTCGAGATTTATTCCGTTAAGGATGTTGTCGAAGAGGAGAATTGGTATGACAGGGTCAAGCAGATTCCTGTTGACGAGGCTCAGTCTCTGGTTGAAGGCGTTGAGGCCGGAGATTCCCTTGAGATTCCCCTTGATCCTAAAAATTTCGAGTATTCAGCCGTTCAGTCTGCAAAGCAGCGCTCCCAGCAGGTTGTCAAGGAATACAACACAGACAGAGTCTATGTCGATGCAAAAGCCATGGAAGGCAAGCTCGTTATCGGAGAAATCAAGAAGACTACTAAGAACGGAGATTATCTTGTGAACCTCAATCTTGAGGATACTGATGCAATCTTCCCGGTTCGTGGTCAGTCTCCTCGTGAGACATATGAGATTCAGGAGAAGCTCAAGTTCTATGTGGAGAAGGTAGACAAAGGAGAAGAGGGAAGGGGAAGAGATGGCAGGGACCGCAGGAGAAAGGGCGGTGTACGCATTCTTCTTACCAGAGCTTCCAAGGAATTTGTCAAAGCTCTTATCGAGAATGAGGTTCCTGAAATTTCTACAGGAGATGTCGAGATCAAGGCAATTGCAAGACATGCCGGAATCAGGACAAAGGTAGCCGTTGACACAAGGAAGACTGATGTTGATCCCGTCGGTTCCACTGTTGGTAAGGCAGGTACCAGAATCCAGACTGTGATGACAGAGTGTGAAGGCGAGAAGATTGATGTCGTCAGATACTCCGATGATCCGCTTGTATTCATTGCCAATGCTCTTATTCCTGCACAGGTGAAGAGAGTCGTCACAATTGATCCGTCAACAAAGCATGTGGTAGCCATCGTTGATGATAATCAGCTGGGTATTGCCATCGGACAGGCCGGTGTCAATGTCAAGCTTGCGAAGATGCTCTGTGACTGGAATATTGAAGTGAAGACACAGGATCAGTTCAACGAGATGGAAGAGACGATGGAAATCTACAGAAATGTTGATAACCTCTTCAAGTCCGATGATGAGATCGAGAAGGAAAAGACGCTCTCCAACGATGAGCTTGGTATTGATCCAGATGATACACCTCTTACAGATATCGGTCTTTCAGAGGCTCTTATTGAGAAGCTTCATAATATTGATATCTGGTCCATTCAGGAGTTCTTCGATTACAATGACGAAGAGCTGAAAGAAGCTGGTCTCAGTGATGAGGAAATCATGACTGTCAAGAACAGTGTAGAGATTACAGAGGAAGAGGAAGAAGGTGGCAGCTTCGAATGTCCAATCTGTCATACAGAGCTTCCTGCAGGAACTGAAGTCTGTCCGAACTGCGGAGCTGAATTCGAGTTCGAGTGATAAAGGATGAAAATGGCTGAAGAAAATAAGAACGACGAAAAAATCAGGGTGAATGTAATCAAGAGGACAGTGCAGCCTGCCCCTCAGCCTCAGAAAGCAGCAGAAAGCGAAGTTGAGGTGGAGAAGAAGCATATCATCCTCAAGAAGAAACCGACCATTGTGGTTAAGGTCAAAGAGAAGGAAGAGGAAAAACCCGTCGAAGTGAAACAGGACGAGGTCAAGCCTCTTTCTGAGAGCGGAACAAGAACGCCTAAGGTGAATCCTGA